>JAUXFR010000071.1 GCA_030622805.1 Anaerolineae bacterium
AGCAAACATAGGTGTAACTTGAAATGTGCTTACAGGGCTGCCAACATAAGCTGTATAAGCCATATAAAAAATGTCATCGATCTCGGTGACGCGAGGATCTTCCACACCACATGCATCTCTGTCACCGGTGGGTTCTAATACCGGACGACGTAAACGGTTCCATTGAACGCCGTCGGCGCTTACGGCGTAGCCAATGCGGCTTATCCAATCTAAGCCCTGGGCGCGGTAGTGCATGTGAAATAGACTGTTGTGGTAGATGACGGATGGGTTGAAGACGTTGTAGCACTCCCAATCTGATGTGGGGTCGGGGAGTAATATTGGATTTTTTGAGTGACGGTGTAATCGTAGTTTCATCTTTATTCTCCTGATAACTCGTAAGCGACGCCTCCCTCGGCATTAAAACAGAGTGCGACGCCACAATTCTGTATATCTACTGTATTTCCGGCGTTGTCCCATACTGCGCTGGCGCCAACAACTGCCACGGGAGTGTAACTGCCAGGTATTCCGGCGAACGTAATCGTAGTGCCGTCTATCTTGACCAATGGGTAGCCGCTGTAGATGATCATACCAGCATCAACTTCTACCAGGGATAGCGCCGCCATCGCCGGCGCCATACCAGCGCCATACACTTCCTGTCCGATGGCCCCGCAAATATCCCAGCCATCTCGCAAGTCTTCCAGCGGTATAAATAATGTCAGGTCATTCTCGGTTACGGTCTCATAAGCGCTCGGATACTCGGTGGCTGCGCCATCTGGCAGGAAGGGCGGCAGGCTCCAGGGAATGGTCAACAATGTATGCTTGACGAACTCCGCCATCAACTTTTCGGTAGTAGGATCCAGCGTGCCGTGAAGTCGCTGCAGCGTCTCAGTCAGGTAAATCCAGGCCTCATATTGTTCTTTGGCGGTAATGACAGCGCTCTGCTGTGTTGGATTTAAACCGAAGAAGGTGCGCGGTGCAGAGTTGTTCAGGCTGACTTCCCATGAATTCTGTGAAGTCTCACTTTTCATCCACCCGTAATCGCTCTCCCATATCCAGGAGAGGCGCATAAGATTGGCTAACGCCCGGTTTATCAGGCGGAGATAGTAAGGATCAGGCTCGATCTGGTACAAGCGCGCAGCCGCAGCTGAAGTCAGCGCGGTCATATGAGATTCGTAAAGGAGCCGAAAGCCGTATCCATCCAGCGCCCACAAGGCGCTGCGAGCTTCATCTACATAACGGTCCTCTGCGGTCAATTCATGTAAGAGCAGCATGAAATATGCATAACCACCCCCGGCGTCCGGTTCTCTTTCCATGCCCTTCCAGGTGCCGAAACTATAGAAACGAGGAAATTGATAGTCCACGGTCCTGGCAAAGTCGATCCAGGTTTCGCCGGAACGGATGGTCAGATCCCTTAGTTCACGATCATCCGGATCCCACAAGGCGAGTTCAGCCACTTTGAGGGCATGACCCAACTCATACCAGGTGTCGCCACGCCCCTGGGGACCAGTTACGCTCAGAGGTCCACTATTCTGGAACATCCCTGTCGGTCCAAAATCAGGATTGAAAAAATCGGGAATAGTGGCTCGCAGGTCGTCAAAGTAATCAGGGACTTCACCGAAGCGCAGCTTATATCGGGTCAATGCGCTGTAGACATCCAATTGGGTGATGGCTTCAGCAGACTGGCGGGTATCAGCCACGTAGGCGCGCAGGTAACTCTTGCCATCCAACGTTACCCAGTTCTTCTCATTTTCCAGATCGCGAAGGGTAGCATTTTGGATTCCGGTGGAAAAAGGGCTATCTTGCGCGTCGTCTGGGGATGTGTATAACGAGAACCAGTCGTATAGAGGGTCTTCAGGCACAGCCATCAGATCATAGATATCGCCTAAGTTATGCAAATAACGAGTGAACATGGCATCCTCATTGACGGGCTGACCTGGCATAAGATATAGATATGAATCGTATAACGGGGCTGTTACCTGAGGTACTTGTTTCTGAAGATCAGACTTGGAAATGTTATGACCGAACCGCTGACCTATCCGGCGGGGAGTGGCTGATGGTGTGTAGTGGGCGGCTTCCATGAAGGGGTTGAGCGCGGTCAGGTCCACCCAATAGAAAAATGTGCTGTCGAGCGCCGCGCTGTATGCATACAGGTGAGGTGCAGCCAGAGAGGCGTGGTCAGTGTATATTTCTAATTGCCCGCTTGCTTCGGTCCCCTCCACGCGATCCACGAACTGGAGTTCAAGTTCGGGGCTGGCAGGGAACTCTCCTTGGGGGATAAGTTCTAGCTGCCAGCGAATGATACCAGGGTGAAAGTTGTAGGTGTAGAGCTTGGCCTGGTAATCTGACCCCCATTTGCTTCGCCCGGTGAGCGAGATCAATTCACCCCACTCCATTTGCTGTATATCGATAACGGGTTGATCCCCCAGAAGGTTGAGTCCATCACCTCCGGGGAGCGTGAGAGCCAAGGCTACATCGCTGCCCTGGGTGTAAAGCAGAAACCGATCATTGGTGTATTCAACTCGATAGGGTCCTGTTTGAAAGCCGATGCCATCTTCTAAAAAGCCTGTTTGGTCTACCTGGGAACGGGTTACTAAAGGAGCAGGCAATCGCCGGTAACGAGCTGGTTCTTCGACTTCTGGGAATGGAGGGCGGACAGTCGCGGTGTATGTGACTGGAGACCTTGTCGTTTGGCTCGGTACTGGAACCAGGGTATGTGAGGGCGTCTGATCACATGCGGTTAACCCCATTCCTATGAGTAACAAGAGAGCTATCGACCAACGCTTCATAAGTGTTTACCACTTCCCGGCAAGCATTAAGATTTTTCCAGAGTCTCGGAGTACGCAATGATATATCCATTGCAATCTCTGAACGCAAATTCTTGCGTACCATAGAAGGTCGTGTGCCACTCCTGAACAATTTCAACTCGATCTTTGCACTGTTCATAGAGCTCTTTCAAACCCGTGACCTCAGTATAAAAGGTTAATGAGCCACCTATGGGCACATCAGCCAAAACAGGAAGGTCCTCACCCAGGCTAGACCGAGCCTGAAACATCAGCTCCACATCGTCTCTTTTCATCATAGCCCAATCAAATTGCCCTTTCTCAGGAGCGGTCACCAACAACTCAAATCCTAGAACATCTGAGTAGAATTCTATTGTTCGATTCACATCCTCAACCATGAGATTGGGTGTCATTTTCTTCAGCATAGTTGAACTCTCTGTGTTCCCATGAATATAAGCTCCAAATGTCAAACCTGCCTTTCCAATCGATCCTGAACTACCAGCGTACCCCAGAGCGCAAGCCATGCAGCCATTACAGCACCAAGCATCACCCCGGTGATTACACTGCCAGTGATAAAGAGTAAGGCGAGTAAAGAATAGGCAATTGTGTACAAGGGGTTCATCAGAGCCATTTTTGCCGCGTTGCTGATTGTTGTAAAAAAGCGCCTGTCAGTTTGAGCCAGGTAAAGGGGCCAGTAGTATAGATTGATCGCGAACCAGAACAGCAGCAGCAAAGTCCAGGCGTAGCGCAGTGCGAGGTAGACTGCGCCTTCCTTACCGGCGTAAAAAAATAGGTTATAAACGAGCACGAGATATACAACAATTTGTGCAGCCCCCCAGATCCAAGAACGACCAAAGTTCTCCTTCAGCGCTTGCCAGAAATCCCCAAAATCGACGATGTCCTTATCCAGGACTCGTTGGGCAACCGTATAAAGTGCGACCGTACTTGGAGGTCCAAGAATGACTGTCAGTTGAGCCAGCAGCCATATGAAGTTTAGCGCAAGTAAAAACAGGAGCTCACCCCACCAAGCCCGTATTGCAAGCCAAAATAATATAAATATTTTCAGCATTACCCCTTCAGTCCGGAGTAGCTGATGCCCTCTATGTAGTAACGACTGAATATTGCGAACAGGATTAGTACCGGAATAGCGTTGAACATCGCCGCTACCAGGGTCAGGTTCCACTGCGCCTTGTACTGCTGCTGGAAGACCTGTAAAGCCACATTCAGCATCCACATATCAGCGGTGTTGAGATAGAGCAATGGTGCGATGAAGTTGTTCCACATGCTCTGGAATGACAGCAGGAAAACAGTCAGCAGCGCCGGTCGGGCCAGGGGAAGGACCACGTCCTTGTAGATACGGAAGAGCGAGGCGCCGTCTATGTGTGCAGCCTCTTCTAACTCAATGGGTACTACTTTTAAGAATTGAGTCAATAGAAATATGCTGCCCGCGCTGATAGCTCCCGGTACCAGCAGCGACCAATATGTATTGACGAAACCTATTTTGGTCATCACCACATAAGCCGGTATCAAGGTGACGGCTCCAGGGATCATCATGCTGCCCAACATGAATGCAAAGACAAAGTCCTTGCCTGGATAACGCAGCCGGGCGAAAGAGTATGCTGCCATTGAACAAAATACGACCTGTAATATTGCCACACCCACAGAAACGAAGGCGGTATTCCACAACCAGCGAGGGAACGTTGCCCCTGCGCCCATGTCGGTATTCCAGGTCTTAACCCAATTTTCCCACAACCATTCTGCAGGTAAGACAGTAGGAGGATAAGCGATGATCTCAGCATCTGTTTTAAAAGTCCCTAAGAAAGCCAGGATGAAAGGTATCAGTGAGACGAAACCGAGTACGATCAGCAACGTGTACATCAGAACCTTTTTGATCCTATGCGAACGAACCTCATGTCCAGATGGTTGTTTTTCTATAGTTATTTCTTGGGCTGGAGCGGTTATTGTCGTCATGGGTGCCTCCTTAATACTGCTCGGTGCCACGTTCAATATACCGGCGCTGCACGAAAGCGAATATAAAGATGATAACTGCCAGGATGAATGCCATGGATGATGCATAGCCCATCTGAATGGCTCCTGTAGTACCGAGCGCTTCAGAATAGACCATGAATACTGGTGATAAGGTTGTACCTAAGGGGCTGCCGCTGGTCAGAATTTTGACCTGGTCAAAGATTTGCAGGGTGCCTATGGTACCAAGAACGACTATCAAGAGGATTATCGGACGCAGCATTGGGACGGTGATATGAAGGAGCTTTCTCCAACCGTTGGCGCCATCGATATCGGCTGCCTCGTAAAGGCTTGTCGGTATGTCCTGCAGCGCAGCCAGGAACATGATCATAAAAGTTGGGATGGTGGTAAAGATATTCTGGAACATGATTGCCATCCATGTGATACTGGGGCCGCGTAGATACCATTGACTGAGTGGAATCTCCGCGCCGAATACCCCGGCAATCAATTGAATCAAACCTCGTGGGTCGTTCAGCCATTCGATCGCTTGCCATTCTGCTCCAAAGAGCCCCCAGACTGATGCAAACGAATAATTAAGCCATCCGGTTTTCAGGTACAGCCACCAAAAAATCATGGATATAACCACCGAGGAGGTCACGCTGGGGGTATAAAAAACTGTACGGAATAATCCTTTGCCGCGCATCTTTTGGTTCAGGAATACCGCCAGGAGTAAGGCGAGCACAGTTTGGACTGTAGTTACGATTAATGCATACCAGAATACGTTGTAAAGTGATTGCTTAAAGTCCTTGGTCTCGAAAGCTTTTATGTAATTGTCGATTCCAACGAAGACAGGATCCGTGAAGATATCATACTTTGTGAAGGATATGTAAATTGCAAATAAGAGCACGCCCAGAGTAAAAACGAGTGTAATGAGCAGGTATGGAGAGAGGAACAAGTACCCGGCGATGAAATCGCTGCGCTTGCGTCTATCTGGCCAGACGCGATAGACCATCACTGCAAAAGCTAACCCTACGATTACACTCACGATAAAACCAAATAATACGAATACCAGGCTGGAGGTGAAGACTTCATTTAGATACCTATCGAAGTCTGAGATTCTTACGCCCTTGGTCGGAGCTGAGATGATAACCGCTGCAGTGATGACGAATACGACCAACAAAAATGCGCTGAAAGAAGCGAGAACTGCGCTAACCTTGCTTGTCTTCTGCTGGCGGCTGGGAGCTGCTGCTGTCATGATATAAACCTCCTGCTGGTTTATTGACTGGAGGCAGCCTTGTGATGGCTGCCTCCAGTGATTGAGACGTTGCCTGGGTTATTTATTGCATGGCTTCGTCGAGAGCTGTTTGAGCTTCCTGCTGTGCCTGGGCAAAGCTCTCATCTACGGTTTGTTCGCCGAGGTAGATGCGCTCCAGAGCTTGAGACACGATGTTGTTCACCTTGCCTGTGTTGGGTCCCCAGTAAGCCACCCGGGTCAACGGGAAGGTACCACCGATAGCGATGGCTTTGTCATTTTCGTCCACAACCAATACTATCTGGTCTGGGTGTGTGCTGTAAGCGAAACCAGTCTTTACGATCTCAGCCTGGTTGAGGCGGCTGGTCAGGAAGATGGTGAACGCCGCGGCAGCCTTGGGGTATTCGCTGGAAGCATTGACACCGATGGCGTTGGTGAAGATCACATCCGCCTTGTCTACGGGACCGGTGGGCAGTTCAATTGCTACCCAATCGACGTCCGCGTAATCCTGGCGCATGTAGTTGACCATCCAGCCGCCCTCGTAGGTCAAGCCGACCAGCTTCTTGCCGATGGCTTCGCCGCACCAGCCTGCACCTACATCCGCAGCGGTGACCAGCGCACCGGACTTCTGCATGTCGGTGACGAAGGTAGCCGCACTCTTCACCTCGGCGGTGTCGAGCATAGCGGTAGTGAAATCGTCGGATGCATATTGACCTCCGTTGCCGAAGGCGAATGGTGCGAAGCGAGCCCAGTCGGCGTTCTGGCAGAAGCCAGCGTAGGTGCCCTCAGCCTGGATTGCCTCGGCGGCAGCCTGCAGGTCGTCCCACGTCCAGGCGGCTGTTGGCTCGTCGATGCCAGCAGCAGCAAAGGCCTCGGGTAGATAGACCAGACCTAACGTGCCCCAGTCCTTGGGCAGACCATAGGTTTTACCGTCCAGGGTGAAGATGGTCAGCAGGGCGGGGATGAAATCGTCGCGGCTGGTTCCTGCCTCAGTCATGAAATCATCCAGAGCCAGCAGCTGCCCGGAGGATCCAAAGGCGGTCATCAACGAGTCGTCAACATAGAAGACATCCGGGGCAGTGCCGCCTGCCATCTGAGCCTTC
>JAUXFR010000113.1 GCA_030622805.1 Anaerolineae bacterium
AGCCAGTACGCCGCTGACGATCGTAACCAATACCTGTGTTTGCGGGACTTTATTAAGGATCATCCCAAGACTTTGTGACCATTCTTCCAGCGCATCCATAGCACCTGGTAGCACTTCTGGATCTGGGTCCAGTTTACCAGAGGGGAAGACCAGCAGCCCTCCTCCATCTTGCAGGTGCCTGATCATGGACCGCAAGACGCCCATACGCCCGGAGGTATCTTTTGGTGTATGGATCAAGTATGGTGACGAGCCTGGCAGGCTTCGAAAGAACGGGAATCCTTCAACAACGACCTTCATATCGTCGCGTGGTATGCTTGAAATAATTGCCAATCCATCATATGTTCCAGGGTGATTGGAGGCCACCACAAGTGGACCCTCCTTCGGAATATTTTCATTTCCAAGCACGTGGATCTCATCTACAAAGCGGTTCAGAAGGTTTTTTGTAGCAATTCTATACCCCAAAGACACTACTTCTTGATCAAATTCCGCGATAATCCGCGCTACTCGATTTGCGGGGGGCCATAATATTGGACCAAATAGTCTGCGGATTAAACCACGCCGTGAAAACCCCGCCACCCGGAAAACTTCATCCGTGAGCGTTCTACGTAATTGACTGACTTCAGCTTTAGGTTCACTCATCTCGGTTCACAAATCAGCTAGCATTTCTAGATATTTTAACGATCTTCATTGAGTTCCAGTATAACATGAGTATAGGTTTTGGTGTGTGGTAAGTTGTACCCGAGCCAGGTCAATCACACCCTCCAGCACTCGCTTCTCACCATAAATTACTCCCAGATCATGGATCGACATTGGTTTCGCAAATGAGATCTTCGGTTCTAAATCAAATGTATCGCCGCGCACCATATGCCCTGCAACATAAAAGAATTCAGCTAAGCGTTGTTTCTTCCATCGCTCCTTAGCTATCTTTGTTAATGGATGGTTAAGGGCTGATGGGGATATCACGCCGCTCACGATGGCGATCTGAATTTTCGCATCAGGAGCTCGCCGCAAGAATAAATCCAGACTCCTGGACCAGTTGCTCAATGCCAGCTCTGCGCCAGGCATGAATTCAGGATCCGGATCTAAAATCCCGCTGGGAAATAAAACCAGACAGCCTCCTTGATTAAGATGTCGGATGGCTGTTCGTATTACTTTGATCCTCCCATGAGCGTCAGAAGGAACATAGATCAGGTATTTTGAAGCCGCTGGTAAACTGCGTACGACCGGGACACCACTGATAATAAACTGAATGTCATCCCGCGGGATATTGGATAGGACAGTGAACAGATCGAACGTTCCTGGATGGTTCGAGACAACAATTAGTGAGCCGGTTGATGGGACGCCCTCATCTCCCGATACCAGGAAACCATTTGCATACCTGCCGAGATAGATGCGAGAAGCTTCACTGATACCAATTTGCGATATTTCATAATCGAAATCGGCTGCCAGTTCGGCAAACCTGCGCGTTGGTTTATTCAACAAAGGTCCGAAGATTTTTCGTACTATGCCATCTGGCGATAACCCAACGATGCGAAAAAATTCCCCCGTAATATCTTGCTGTAATTGATCAGTCAGAGCTGCTTTGTTTTCCATTAAAATATTCCGAATTATGGGTCGATGGACCAAATTCGCAGCGTTGAATCCAGACTTCCCGAAGTCAAAATTTTTCCGTCCGGACTGAATGAAAGACTGGTTACACCTGCTGTATGACCTGCCCATACCTCTAATAATTCGCCTGATGCTGTATCCCATAGATAAATCATCGAATCACCACTCGCAGCAGCCAATATAGACTCATCAGGATGGAAGGCAACACTCCAGAGTAGAGTCTGGTATCCATCTTCACTATCAGGAATTGTGGATAAGGTGACTGGTTCTGGATATGTCTCCTTTCCAGTACGGTAAGCATCATCTGGGTCCCACAGATGAATATTACCAGAGATATCACCAGCTGCTAAAAGACCGGTATTTGGATCTATAGCGATACTGTACAACCAGGTCGGTGAACGCAGCGTGCCCCATATACGTCCAGTCTCGAGTTCGCGCAAACGGATCACTTCCCCATTCAGAATCGCCAGTAAGCGACCGTCTGAATTGAAGCTGATTCCTGGTACCGCATAAGTACCACCGATAAGATCGCTAACAGTTTCACCACTTTCCGTATCCCAAACGTGGACGATTGCATCATATCCGGCAGACGCGAGCAATCGCCCCGAATGATCGAAAGTTACAGATGTTACACCCTTCTGATGGGCATCGATATCCAGATATGGAAAAACTGAATCATCTTCATTTTGCTTAATCATTTTCTCAATTTTCCAGATGCGAATATGTCCATCACGGCTTCCGGCAGCGAGCCTGCTCCCATCCGGTGAAAATGTGATGCTGTGCGTCAATGCACCAATGTGTAATTTTGATATAGGCTGATATGTTTCTGTCCGATAGATATAGAGCCAATCTCCTGCCGATACAACCAGAAGCTCGCCATCCGGTGACCAGGCAACATCCATCACTAATTGCCAAGGACCGAATTCCAGGATTTCTACTTCTGTTTGCGACTTCGTGACAACTTGATTGAGTTCAACTTCAACCGGGGGAGATGCCTGAAGAACTGAATAGGGTACCAACCACAAATATACGATCGAACAAAGAAACAAACGGATCCCCAGCATGGTATGTCCCTTAAGATCTAATACCCCAGATAAGAATCTGACCGTCGTATGAGCCGGAGGCTATAATATCACCATAGGGTGAAAATAACAGTTGCGTAACACCACTCGTATGCCCATCCAGGATTCGCAGCAGTTGTCCATTGTCTACCTGCCATATCCGGACCAGGTTATCCTCAAAGCTGTTTCCAGAGACCAGCAGACTGCCGTCCGGGCTGAAAGCCAGACTTTCGACCACCGGTTCCGTAAAAATTGTTCTGATTAACAACCCGGTCGCTGCATCCCAAATATTTATTTGCCCATCGTAATGCGCAGTTGCAAGCAGAGTCCCTGCCTGTGAAAAAACTGCTTGAGTCACCGCCCCAGTGAATGATGTAGGCAGGGTATACAGCGGTTTATTGGTAGCATTTAAGTCCCAGATTTCAATGTCATAACGGTCAGGAGTCGTTGCCATTCGCTGCCCAATATTGGATACAGATATATCCAGCACAGTCCCAATCCGCATGGACCGGTTGTTCTCCCATACTGGAATATCCCAAAACTCGATACTGCTATCTTCTTCACCCGGTGTGGAGAACGCTGTAAATAACACCAGACCATTCGAATTGAACTCCATGTCGCTCAAACCACGCGGTTCTACACCAAATAAACCGTAAGGCTTTAAATCCGTCCCCCACCAGTGCTCCATGTAGGTTGTGTAACCAGACTCTTCAGTGCCTGTGCGGCTGCTTGTAGCCAGCCAGGCGCCAGTCGGGCTGAATGATATCTCTCGAATACGTGCGTACTTCGGGAATAAACTACGCCATTTCTCGCGTGTTATGACATCATACAGCTCAATCCGGCTGGGTGTTGCTGCCGCAAGAGAACTTCCATCAGGAGTCCATTCCATATCCGTGAGCCCGTCGACAACCCATTTTGCTAAAGCCGAGACCATTGCTGCATTTCCGACTGTGATAATCGGTGAGGTCGGTGGGATAGGTGTATTTTCCTGAACATATAGGATTTCTGTTGGCGTCGGTGATGGTAGTGGCGTATGGGTTGGTAATGGCGTTGAGGTTGAAGTGAGGGTTGGAACTGGTGTTGGTGTATATGTTGGGACAGCGGTCGATATCGGAGTGTCAGTGGGAATTACGCCTGTCTGAACTGAAGTCGGCTCACTCGGTAGAGATGAACAGGACGCCAGCCAAAGGGTCAGCGTAAAGTATGATAATAATTTTGTATATAGACCCGCTGTAGATTTCATTGCAAAACTATTTTAACACTTTCAGTGTGTAATTCTATCCTGAATGTACCTAATTAAGGTTTCCTAATTTATTGTGTTGATATGGGTACAAATTGGTTATAATTTGTCGCTGGTAACAATCTTCCAAGAACAAGGAGACAGATATGTCAGATCCTCGACTTAAAAATTTAGCGCGTACACTGGTCAACTATTCAATCGATGTAAAACCTGACGATTGGGTATACATCAGCTCCGGAGTAGTTGCATTACCCTTAGCTCGTGAAGTGCTACGTTTCGTGCTTCGTGCCGGTGGACGTGCAAACGTGATATTTGACAGCGACGATCTGTCAGTTATTGCGTTGAAGGAATCCAGCACTGCCCAGTTAGAGTGGGTCTCACCTATCGAGGAACTGTTATTTGACCAGATGGATGCGTTAATCAGTCTGCGCGGCCCATCCAACACACGCGCCCTGAGCGGAGTTGATCCGCAGAAGCAGCAAATCCGACAAAATGCACGTCGCCATTTAACCGAAACATATCTCAAACGCTCAGCGGAAGGCAGTTTGCGTTGGGTGATCACGAATTATCCATGTGCTGCTTTTGCCCAAGAAGCGGATATGAGCCTCGAGGAATATCAGGACTTCGTGTATTCCGCAACCTTCTCCGACCTTGATGACCCGATTCAAGCCTGGCAGAAGGTTCATGATGAGCAGCAGCGATTGGTGGATTGGCTGGTGGGGAAAAAACAGGTAGTTGTGCGAGGACCGAACAGCGATTTGACACTGTCCATTGAAAACCGGAAATTCATCAACAGTGATGGCAAAAAAAATATGCCCAGCGGTGAAATATTTACCGGTCCGGTTGAAGATTCAGCTAACGGGTGGGTGCGCTTTACCTACCCAGCGATCACTGGTGGGCGAGAAGTTGAAGGTGTAGAACTTGAATTTAAGGACGGAAAAGTTGTCAGCGCAAAAGCAAAAAAGAACGAGCAGTACCTGATTACCATGCTCGACAGCGACCAGGGTGCTCGCTTCTTGGGTGAGTTTGCTATCGGCACGAACTACGGTATCAAGAAATTCACCAAATCCATCCTGTATGATGAAAAAATTGGCGGAAGCTTCCACATGGCAGTGGGTGCAGGCTATCCGGAGACCGGCAGCAAGAACAAATCCAGCATCCACTGGGATTTCATCTGTGACATGCGCGATAACAGCGAAATCCTGGTTGATGGAGAATTATTTTACAAAAATGGTGAATTCCAGATTTAATCAAATCTTTAACCCAGTTTACTTGACACCAGTATTATGGTGCGATACCCTTATTGTGCAGCGATATATGTGAGAAAATAATGACAGACGAGACTCAGAACGAATACAATAAATCGAACACTGACCCGGTAGATTCAGATAAAAACACACAGGGTAAACCTCTTATCCGGGTTGCTGTGAACATCATAATGGTACTGGTACTGGGTGTCCTTGCTGTCCTCGTTTGGCAGCGTGTCGTTCGTGGACAGGCACAAGGATTTTTCCCGTTATCGACAGGAAACGCAGCAGAAGCTCCGCCCGAAATCGAAGAAATGATTGTTGATGAGTCCAGCATATCCGAATTGGCTCCTCTCCAGGCTGATTACGATCCTGGATATGGAGGA
>JAUXFR010000270.1 GCA_030622805.1 Anaerolineae bacterium
ATTAGGTCACAAAGCCATTGTGGTGATCAACAAGATCGATCGGAAAGTTGCCGTCCCAGAGCGGGTCTTGAACGAGACTTTTGGCCTGTTTATCGATCTGGGCGCTACCGATGAACAGGCGGATTTTCCAGTGATTTATACCGTTGCCACAGCCCAACAGGCAGGTCTGACACCTCAGGTCACTTCTGACTTGCAGCCGCTCTTTGAAACCATCCTGACCGAAATCCCTGCCCCGGTTGTGGACCCGGACGCGCCTGTGAAGATGCTGGTTACAACCCTGGACTATGATAATTATCGTGGACAAACAGCCATCGGCAGGATTTTCGCCGGGAGAATGCACGCCGGACAGCCAGTTTCTAGGTTGACAGTGAACGGCGAAAACCTGCCCGAAACCATCCGCTATTTATATGTCTGGGAAGGCTTAGAGCGGATTGAGGTGGAACAGGCTGAAGCGGGCGATATCGTTGCGGTTGCCGGTTTGGAGGGCGTTTCAATTGGCGAAACCCTGTCCGACCCTGAAAACCCGGTCGCATTGTCGACCATCACCGTTGAAGAGCCAACCGTGCGCATGGCATTTGAGGTCAATACTTCGCCTTTCACTGGAAGAGAAGGCCAATGGGGAACATCTCGAAAATTGCGCGAACGTCTGTTCAATGAATTACGGAACAATCTGGCCCTGCGCGTAGAAGAGACCGACAGCTCCGACCGCTTCATTGTTTCAGGTCGCGGAGAACTGCATCTGGCTATTCTGATCGAGACCATGCGGCGCGAAGGCTATGAATTCCAGGTTTCGCGTCCGGAAGTGATCCTGCGCTGCGGAGGGGATGGGAAAATACAGGAGCCCTTCGAAGAAGTGCACATCGATACCAGTCAGGAAACGGTCGGCGCCGTTGTAGAGATGTTGGGCACACGGCGTGGAACGATGCAGGATATTCGCGAGTCAGGCAGCGGTTCCGTCCACCTGACATTTATTGTCCCAACCAGAGGTATGCTGGGGTTCCGCTATCATTTATTGACAACCACGCGTGGGATGGCGACCATGAATACCATCTTTCAGGGTTACGAAACGATGGTTGGCGCGATATCCTCCCGTTCTCGGGGATCACTGGTCGCCTGGGAGAATGGGAAAGCAACCACATTTGGACTCAAGAACGCCGAAGAACGGGGCACATTATTCATTAAGCCGGGTAGCGAGGTTTACGAAGGTATGGTCGTCGGGGAGCACCAACGACCCGGAGATCTGGATGTAAACGTCTGCAAAACCAAGCACCTGACCAACATGCGCAATTCAATCCGGGATATCGAAATACGCCTTTCCCCGCCCAGAGAATTAAGCCTGGACGAGGCGATTGAATATCTGGCGGATGATGAGTTGTTAGAAATTACTCCCCAAAATATCCGCATACGCAAACGTATCCTGGATTTGCACAATCGCGGTCGGCATGCAAAACGGACAAAAAAGGCTGCTCAATCAACGCTTGAAAGTCAACCCTGCTAAAACACACAGGGCTGCTTCTGCCAATACCAGTTATACTCACATAATACGAATCAACCTTATCAGCACCAGCTTCACCACTATTAATCATTCCCCGCAGCATCCGATTTTTATGAAAATCCTTTCAGCTCATCAGAACCGGGGTTTACACTTGTACTGTTCTTTGTGTACGGCACACACATGTTCTAGAAGCGCATTCAGCACGCCGAATAGGATGGCTTGATCTGCTGTCCAACCTGGATGCCATTCAGGCTGGCGCTGTTCTTTATGGTACTCTATTTATTGTATACAGACCTCAAATAGACCTGGGTGACGATAGAGATGAACAGTGTGATGACAGAGTCTGGCTTCCATCACCACGGGAATCCTTTCGTCTTGATTTCCGGATAATGTCACCGAAATTTAAATTACCTCGGCGTAATCCCCATATAGCGAGTATAAGCCAAACGGTAAGCTGAACTACGAATATAAGAATAGCGAAAGCAGTTGCCTCGGTTACATCCAAATATCCAAAAGGCAACAATACTGCCACGATAATGCCCTGGTAGACACCGATCATGGCTGGGTTTGAGGGTGGGAGTATAACTAACACTGCGGCCGCCATGGCGAACATCTCGTGAGTGTCCACTCGTAATCCCAAAGCTGAGAAGGAGAGGGCGTAGAACAATAAGAAAAATGTCCACATCACAAGCGAAATGAGCAATGAGATGATTAACTTGCGCGTCGACCCTACGGTTACGAGTCCGTGCTGCAGGTTGGACATTATCCCCTGCAAACTATCCTCAGTCATACCTGGTAGGCGAACGATGAATCCTGCTAGTTTTGGTAAGATTTTTTTCGCATTCCTGACAAGCCAGATGGTGAGTCCAAACAGAGCGAGAATAAATAGAATTCCACCCACAACCAAATCCAGTGACAATGGTGCATTTGATATGAAAATCAGGGTTAACGCAAGAGCAATCAATCGCATAATAAAACCTACCAGGCGGTCAATCACTGCTCCTGGAGACGATCCTGAAATTGACATCGGGGTAAGCATTGACAAGGTCACAACCCTTAAGACTGCCAGAGGGATGGGAACAAAGAATTTGCCTGAATAACTGATGCCATCTGCATGCAGTGTGGATAGGAACTTTGGCTGGAAATCTAATATATACCTCCAACGAGTGGTG
>JAUXFR010000114.1 GCA_030622805.1 Anaerolineae bacterium
AGCGAACGTTGTTATCGCTCGATGCTTGTGCTCAGACAACGCCTGAAAAGCAATTACCTTTTTCAAGGTCCTAGCTATTCAAGGGGCAATCTCATGGGTTGTCCACTATCTGCCGAGGCGTAAGCCGCTTGGACCACTTCAACCGCTTTCAAGCCATCATAGCCGCTTACGGATGGTTGGCGGTTATCCCGGATTGCAGCGATAAATTCGTTTATCATAGCCTGGTTGGCATCCGTCCCCCAGTATGCCCAACCTGCGCGCTGCCAGTCTTGACGATAAATGGTCAGGTTCTGGCGGAATGCGTCCACCAGAATGGATCCCCGCTCGGTGATCATTTCGAAAGTCAACCCACCCCAGGTCGGCCAGTAGGGAGGTCTGCTCCAACTGGAATCGATGCTCGCAAAAGTTCCATTCTCAAAGGTTATCAACTCCAGACCACCGGTTTCCACCTCTACCTCGTCAGCGTGGAAAATGTGATTGGTTTGAGCGTACACCTCGCTCACCTCTTCACCTGAATACCAGCGCATGATGTCCACAAGATGGACGGTATGATCCATCACAGCGCCTCCCCCTGCCAGGGTCTTGTCCACAAACCATTCCCGGTGTTTTTTAGGCAGCTCCCCCTGGTTGGTCGCGTTGAAGCAGTATATTTGACCAAAATCACCCGCATCGAGCTTATCCTTTATTCCCACTAATGGTGTGCTGAAGCGCATCGGGAACGCCGTCATGAGCAATACTCCTGCCCGGTCACAGACATCAACGATCGTGCGGGCATCCTCTACATTAGTAGCAATCGGTTTTTCGCACAACACATTAACTCCAGCGTCAGCCGCCAATTCTACCAATGGAAGGTGTTTATTATTCTCTGAGCAGATGATCACGCCATCTGGACCCGTTGAAATAAGTTCTTCATAAGTACGGAAAAAGCGCGTCACGTGCTGTTCTGCAATCCGCTCACCGCGATTTATATCTTCATCTGCCACACCGAGCAGCTCGACCTGCGGGATTGCGCGTAATTTCTGGATGTAGGCTTCAGCATGATGATGTGCGAAACTCATAATCCCGACTTTCATGATACAACCTCCGGTAAAGTATCCAAATGCACTGCCTCACCCGATTCTGCTGATTTGATAGCAGCCTGGGAGATTTGAACAGCCACCAGACCATCTTCTGCGGAGACTCGCACCGGGCTACCGTCAAGTATCGTCCTGTAAAATTCTTTTATTTGGGTAGTGTAAGGGCTCTCACTAATCGTGCTGGTTGGGAGACCCACATCCGGCGCATCTCCCCGACCGGTTTTTAGCAGCAGATCCCGAAGAGGGGCCGTATCATCCGAGTCAAATTCGATCAAACCAGCGTCACCCGCGATCTCAATGTGCGTCCTGAATGTGGGTGGAGGATATGCCCATGCTCCGGCGATATGGGATAGTGTGCCGTTTTTGTGCGTTAAGATCGCTAAGCCATAATCGACGGGAGCTTCTGGATGGATCGTGCTAATTTTTTTGGCAAAAACACTCTCGATTTCTCCAGCTATCCAGCGTGCGTAATCGTAATCGTGGATCATTAAATCCATCAGTATGCCTCCGGATTTTTCCTCGTCCAGGAACCAGTTCCCGACAGCTTTCTGAGGGCGGTAGCTGCCGCGAGAAAGACGTATTACCCCCGGATGTCCTACCTGCCCTTCCGCAACAGCTTTTTTTGCCAACACGTATTCCGGGAAGAAGCGTACTACGTGGGCGACCAGCAGATGAACACCCGCATCCCTGCAGGCGGCGATCATCTGACGGGCTTGATTAACGGTCCTGGCAAGCGGTTTCTCACAAACAATATCCACTCCCGCTGCAGCAGCCTGCATCACCATTTCGTAATGTAAATGTGTTGGTGTGCATATATCAACTACATCCACCTCAGAAAGCATGGATACATAATTTGGGAAAACAGTCACGCTGTATCTGCTTGCGAGAGGTCTTGCCTCCTCAGTTGTTTCAGCGACCACGCCTGAGATTTGTGCGTCAGTGTGCGTCCAGGCTTCAGCGTGAGTTGTCCCCATAAAACCCGCGCCAGCTATTCCGACTTTCATTTGATTACTCCTTGGATTATTTGAGTGCGCCCTCTGTGATGCTGCGGATCATTTGTCTGGAGAAGATCAGATAGAAGATCAGGATCGGCACCATCGCTAAAGTCAGAGACGAAAGGACTGCGTTCCAATCGCTGACAAATTGACCCAGAAATTGCTGTACGCCCAGAGTCACTGTCGCCGTTTTGGGGCTGGGTGCGACGACCAACGGGAACCACAGATCATTCCAGATGGGAATCATGGTGAAGATTCCGATCGCTCCTATAGCAGGACGCACCAATGGGACTACCAGAAAGAAGATTCGGTACTCGCTGGCGCCGTCAATCCGTGCAGCGTCTTTTAATTCTTTGGGCACCTGACGGAAAAATTGAGACAAGATAAAAACCGTAAGGGGCAGCGCCTGGGCAATATAGATCAAGATCAAACCCATTAAGGTGTTAACCAAACTCAAATTTACCATTAATTTTAATATCCCGACAGTCCCCAAACGGATTGGAATCATAATCCCGATCGCCAGATATAGACCCAGCAACGCGTTTCCCCGGAAGGGATATTCCGCCAGTGCGAACGCAGCCATGGCGCCGATCAACAATGTCAAAATCAGGGCAGCGACCGTTACGATGATGCTGTTCATGAAGTAGACCTGGAAATTTGACCTTGAGATGACCGTTTCATAACCAATTAAGCTGAAAGTTTCAGGGCCTGGAATCTGAAACGGCATACCAAATATCGCTTTACGGCTCTTAAACGAATTGATTATGATCAAAAATATAGGGAAGAGCACAATAATCCCGTAACCCATTAATATCAGATGGGGGAATAATCCTTCCAGAAAACGGCGGAACCTGTAAATGAAAGGCAAGGTTGAAGGTTTGTGTCGATCAATTGTATTCGTCATCGCTCGCACTCACATCTCGACCGTTTGTATTCGGCGCTGCCAAAGGAAAATGTAGATGAGTACACCAGATAGAATAATTAAAAACATCATCGTCGCAACCGTTGCACCCATGGTTGGATTGCCAAGCTGCAACTGCTGACCGAAGAATGTGCGGTAGAAGAGTGTTCCCATGATGTCGGTAGAGAAATCTGGTCCTGCGTTGGCACCCTTCATTGTATAAATTAGGTCAAAAGCGTTGAAATTTCCCACGAATGTTAATATGGCGACGATGCCAACCGTGGGCAGGATCAGGGGGAACTTAATCCGCCAAAAGGTCTGCCAGCCGGATGAGCCATCCACGCGGGCGGCTTCCATCAGTTCTTCGGGAATGCCGATCAACGCCGCAAAAAATAAGATCATGGGGATTCCAACAAACTGCCACACTGAGATCAATGACACTGTGATCAGGGCAGTCCCAGGTAAGCCCAGCCAGGGCTTGAAAAGAGCCTCTAAACTTACCGCCTGCAGGATGCTCTCTGCTACCCCCCAAAGAGGATTCAGAATGAGCTGCCAGATAAAACCAATAATAACAACGGATAGCACCGTGGGCATGAAGAGCACTGTGCGGTACAGGCTGCTTCCTTTTATACCGGATGCTAAAAGCGCTGCTAACAGCAAGGCGATTGAATTCTGAACCACCATGTGAATGGTGAAAAATACAAGGTTATTCTTCAGTGCTCCCCAAAAACGCGGCGCGTAGTTAGAATCCGTTAACAGCGTGATGTAATTCTGGATCCCGACAAATATTTCTCTATTCTGTTCAGTGATGCTGAAAAAACTAAGACGGAGTGAATCAAGTAAGGGGAAAACCATGAAGATTGTGTAGATGATCACTGCTGGGGCTAAAAATACAAGTATGTAAACCGGGAAGGACTTTCGATTTTGCCTGGTCCGCATCAATCACATCCTCCAATTTGAGTAAAAGTCGTGCCCGGCGGTAGGTTTTAGCTTACCGCCGAGCACGTATATGTCTGTCGGCTACAACTTACTTAGGCGTATACCATTGATCCAGTCCATCCTGGATCTCTTGTGCAGCCTGTTCGGGTGTCAGGGAGCCATTCATGACAGCTGCGCTGACGCGCCAGAGTTCGTTCTCCAGGTTTGGTTCACCACGAGAAAGAATCTGGTAGGAATTGCGGATGGTCTCCTCGCATGGCTCTCGCCAGCTCATGAACTCCTTTGCCAGCGGATCATCCAGATTGACCATGTGGTTAGACAAAGTGAAGAAACCGGGCAAAGCGTTGCTGTAGAGCTCGGCGAACTCAGCGGTGGTCATCCACTCGAGGAAAGTCCGCGCTGCTTCAGAGTTCTCGGTGGCAGTATTCATGCCCAGCGCGATGTCCGTATGGTCGCTGATGTAGCAGGTGTCGCCTGCACTCGCCAGCGGTGGTGGGAATATACCCATTTCAAAGTCAGCCTGGTCCTCAAAGACCGAGATTTCCCAGGAGCCGGTCGGGTAAATCGCAGCTTTACCGAGTGTGAATAGGCTCTGCGCATCTGGGTATTTGACCGCCTCATAACCAGACGGCAGGTAATTTGCCCATTGTGCAAGCTCTGCCCAGGTGTCGACATAGGCTTGATCTGTGTACTTCTGCTCGCCGGAGATCAGAGCCAGACGTCCTTCCTCACCTTTCCAGTAGTTCGGACCGATGTTCTGGAAGCCCATTGTAGCTGCTTCCCACTGGTCGGCAGTGCCCATCCCTATTGCATCGTAGGTACCATCGGCTTTGATCGCATCCAGTACGGCAAAGTACTCATCCCTGGTAGTTGGTTCTGCCAAACCGAGTTCATTGAAGGCATCAGCGTTGTAGAAGAAGCCATGGATCACGGAGGCCATCGGAACACAGAAAACGTCCGAGCCATCATCAGTGATCCAGGCGCTCCTGGCCACATCACTGAAGTTCTCCATACCCGGCAGATCGTTGATAGAGGCCAGATGCCCCTGATCGAACAGCGCCAGAGAAGCATCGAAAGGTCGGCAGGTGATCAGATCCCCCGCTGTGCCGCCTTCGAGTTTGGTGTTCAAAACGCCATTGTACTCTGCGGGTGCCGTTGGAGCAAACACAACCTTGATGTTCGGGTATTTGGCTTCAAAAGCTGGGATGATCATATCCTGCCAGATGGTCAGGTCATCGTTTCTCCAACTCTCTATGGTCAAAGTCACCTCTTCGGCGGGTTCTGGTGGAGCTTCGGTCGTGGCTTCTGATGCACATCCTGCAATCAGTAGAGCCAACAAAATAAAAATGGATAGTAGTAGTGTTTTACGCATCTTCTTTTCTCCTAGCTTAGTTTAGATTTTTATACATTCTGCTTTCTGACCTGGTCGTTCTAACTTCTGATATTTCTTCGGCTCACCTCCTTTTCTAACTAATCTTACATTTTAACGCTTCCTTGTTTTTGAGATTTATCAACCAATCAACTAATATATTGATATATTATAATCTCAAATCATACTTCCAATCAGATTACGCACATCATCTGCGAACCTATTAATATAAATCTCTAC
>JAUXFR010000044.1 GCA_030622805.1 Anaerolineae bacterium
CAGGAAGCATGGTTGAGCGATTTCACACCATCTGACATAAACCAGGCAGCCATTACAGCGGACGATCTGGCTAAGATAGCGATGTTTTCAATTGAGTGAACCATCATTACACGGGTCATTGATGGAAGATTGAGCTTAACAGAGAGTCGTTTTATGCGAAAAATATACTATCAATTTATCGGAATTATGGCTGCAGCGTTGCTCTTAACATCCTGCAGCCAGTCTGCTCCGCCACCAGTACTGGAAGACGAAATCGGGACAGCGACACCCACAGTAGATGCGACGGTGTTCCCAACTTCAACCCCAACTGTGACACCCACAGATGCTGACACCCAAAAGACAATCAGAATCTGGCACGCCTGGGATGATCCCTATGTACCTGCGTTAGTTGAGATCATCTCAAATTTCCAGGAAATAAACCCAAACGTGCATTTCGATGTGCTGTATATCCCGGGCGAGAATCTGCTTGAAAGATATATCGAAGAGGCGCGAGCCGGCGCAGGACCCTCCTTGCTGCTTGGACCCGCTGAATGGGGGGCAATCCTTTACGATGAGGGATTGATCGATAACCTGGACGATAAGTTCGGTGTAGAGGTGTTTGAGAGATTCAATCCTGCAGCTTTGAACCAGATGAGGTATAAGGATGCGATCATAGGATTGCCCTACCAGATTGATGGGGTTGTGATGTTTCGCAACGGGAACATCATTCCAGAATCGGCAGACACATTCGATGAGCTGGTTTCACTGGCGCAATCTTTTTCCCAAGGGGAGATTATCGGCGCTGTCCTGGATCGGGGTTTCTTCTTTTCCGGTGGGCATCTGGATGGCGTAGGTGGAAGTTTGATGGACGAGGATGGGAACCCGGCTTTTAACGATCCGCGAGGCGTAGAGTGGGTCAACTTGTTAATTAATTTTGAGCTTGTTGGACCAACGACGTACTTGAGTGAGCGCGACCAGGAATTATTTCAAGGGGGGAGCATCGGAATCATAATTGACGGCACCTGGAATATGGAGCTCCATGCAGAAGCCATAGGTAAGGAGAACCTGGTGATCGATCCATGGCCTGTATATGGTGATGGTTCCTTGTCAGGCTATGTTCAAGCAGAAGACCTGTTTCTAAATTCTCAGTTGGGCGCAAACAACCTCGATGTTACGCTGGAATTCATGCAATATTTTTCCTCGACGGATGCCCAGACCATTCTGGCTGGCGCTGGTATGATCCCGGCAGTCACAGATTTACAATTGGTTGGCGATATCAACCAGCGACACACAACCCAGGCGATGATCGCTCTGGCAGGAGGTAGCGCATATCCTGCACTGCCTGAGATGACAATCTATCTCGCACCCATGGACGTGGCGCTGCGATCTGTATTTGACCTTGGCGTCGCTCCAGAAATCGCATTACAAACTGCTGAAGACACAATCATCATAGAACTCGAGAATTTTAGGGCAGCTCGTACGCCTACTCCATGAATAAAATTGCACCGAGTCCATTTTATCGGTATAGAATCTACGGCTTCATGATGGAAGCTTGACAAAAAAGTCAGAAAATTTCGTATATATGAAGTTTGTATTCGACGATATATGACAGTTGGCACTTTACAAAAGTAAAGGATAATAAGATAATAAAGGTTAGATTTATAGATTACGGAAACCATAAATTGATCATGAAATTAGGGGTACAAATAAGGAGATTTATATGCCCGTTACTGGTTGGATTGAAGTAAACGAACTTTATTGTAAGGGATGTGACCTGTGCGTGGATGCCTGTCCAAAAGAAGTATTGGCGCTTGACATGGAGCATCTTACGCCGAAAGGGTATCACCCGGTTATGCTCATTGCAGATGGATGCACTGGCTGCGGGATTTGTGCAGTAGTGTGCCCGGAGGCAGCGCTAACAGTATATCGTAATGTTCCTGCGCGCCGGAGCGCCGGTGTGGGCGTATTGGAGGGATGATGGCACGCGAACTGCTTAAAGGTAATGAGGCTATGGCTGAAGCTGCCATTCGCGCTGGATTGGAAGCATACTTTGGGTATCCTATCACACCTCAAACCGAATTGTTAGAGTGGATGTCGAAACGTATGCCCGAATTGGGTCGTCCGTTTCTTCAGGCTGAGAGTGAGGTAGCAGCCATAAATATGGTGTACGGCGCGGCCTGCACGGGTAAACGGGTGATGAGCTCCTCTTCAAGTCCTGGTGTGAGCCTAATGATGGAAGGGTTATCCTATATCGCTGGCACAGAATTGCCTGCAGTATTAATAAATGTGATGCGCGGTGGACCCGGGTTGGGCAATATTGCACCCTCGCAGGGAGACTACAATCAGATGGTGCGTGGCGGTGGGCACGGCGACTACCATGCAATCGTACTGGCTCCGGCCAGCGTTCAAGAAGCGATTGATCTTGTCGTATTGGCTTTCGACCTCGCCGAGAAATATCGATCGCTCACGTTTGTTATCGCTGATGGAAACATCGGTCAGATGATGGAACCTGCAGAATTGCCCCCAATGCGCCCCTTGAAGCGCACTGTTCCAGAATGGGCAGTTCAGGGGGCGATAGGTAGAGAAAGACGTGTATTATCCTCAATTTATATCGAACCGGAGGATGAAGAAGTTGTTAATATCCGCCTGCTAGAGAGATGGAGAGAAATCGAAGCGAACGAAGTGCGTTTTAAGGAATATTTCTTAGAGGATGCGGAGATCATCGTAATTGGTTACGGAACTGCGGGTAGGGTTGCTTTCTCTGCAGTACGGACTGCCCGCGAGCAGGGAATTCCGGTTGGTCTTCTGCGACCAATAACCGTCAACCCTTTTCCAAGCGGTCGGATCGCTGAATTGATCCCACAAGCACGAGCTTTCCTGGTTGTGGAAATGAGCACTGGACAGATGTTGGAGGATGTGCAGCGTGCAGTTGAAGGAAGGGTGCCGGTTGAGTTTTACGGAAGACTTGGAGGTGTGGTTCCTTATCCGGACGAAATCTTGAATGAAATCATCCGGGTAGCTGAAGAGCCGATTGAATTAGGCGTTGATCCCTTGGATGGTTGGTTGAAACGCCTGAAAGCTATAACGAATTAATCGAGCAGGAGGTTATTGGTATGGAAACAGTTGAAACAGCTAAACTGGTTTATTCAAGACCCGAATCGCTTACTGATGCAACCATGCACTACTGCCCTGGCTGCACGCATGGTGTGGCGCACCGTCTGATCGCTGAAGTAATGGATGAAATGGGGATTCGTGAACGTACTATTGGTGTTGCACCGGTTGGTTGTTCGGTGTTTGCTTATTATTATTTGGATTGTGATTTCGTTGAAGCCGCTCATGGGCGTGCACCTGCAATGGCGACGGGACTAAAACGAGTTCTGCCCGATCGCTTTGTGTTTACATATCAGGGAGATGGGGATCTGGCTTCGATTGGCATGGCTGAGATCATGCACGCAGCCGGGAGGGGTGAGAATATCACGGTAATATCCACCAACACCGCCCAATACGGCATGACGGGGGGGCAGATGGCGCCTACAACACTGCCAGGTCAAAAGACGACCTCATCGCCGAGCGGACGCGATGTTGAACTGATGGGATACCCTCTACGGATGGCAGAAGTATTATCGAATATGGAGGGTTCTGGTTATGTGGTCCGTCGCAGCCTGCACAATGCAGCCAATATTCGTAAAGCCAAAAAAGCGATCCGGATGGCGTTCGAAGTGCAGAAGCGCGGCTTGGGTTTTGCTATGGTTGAACTGCTCTCTACCTGTCCAACGAATTGGGGGATGTCGGCGGTAGAATCCTTAAAATGGGTCGAGGAGAATATGATACCAGTGTATCCGTTGGGGGATTATAAAGTAACATCAGCATTGGATGGAATAAGGGTATAGATAAGGCTAAGATATGCAAACGGAGATTATTATTTCGGGATTTGGTGGGCAAGGTGTATTATTTGCGGGGCAGCTGCTGGCTTACGCAGCAATGGATGCAGGCAAAGATGTGACCTGGATACCCTCATATGGACCAGAAATGCGAGGTGGCACGGCCAGCTGTACGGTTATCATCTCCGATGAAGAAATTGGTTCTCCTAATGTTCGCAATCCAAAGGCTGTACTGGTATTGAACCTTCCATCCTTGGATAAATACGAAGTACTGGTTGCACATGGTGGAGTGCTGATTGCTAATGCTTCATTGATTAACCGCGCAATCGAAAGAAAGGATATAAATTCCTTAATGATCCCAGCCAACGAAATCGCTGAATCCCTGGGGAACAGAAGACTTCTCAACATGGTTATGTTAGGAGCAATGCTTGAAATGCTGCCCGTATTGTCTTTGGAACAGATTGAGCAGGCATTAGATGATCATATACCAGAGAGACATCGCAAGCTGTTGGATCTGAATATAAGTGCAATACGTCACGGTGCAGAATTCGCCAGAAAGGAGGGTGTAGAAATCACCGAAGTAGTTGAATAAAGTAATATATAAAGGTAGATAGCTCTCATCCTCAGTCCTTCGTAATTGAAGCTGATAAACATCTGGTATAATTTCGATCTTGCGGCAGACAGTACAGTTTGTCGCAAGTTGTGTGTCTGGATAACAAATTCCAGAATGTCGTTGGGAAAATGGAGAAGAATGTGCAAAAAATTTACCCGAGATACAGGTTCTTGCTGATATTTATGCTAATTTCAATTATCCTGGCTGGTTGTGCGGACAGGGTTGAAAGTTCACCTGCAATAAATACGGCACAAGCAACCGCGACCGAAGTACCACCTACAGTCACCAATACACATACAATTCAACCCCCAACAGCCACGTTTACGCAACTCCCGCCCACGGCTACGTTTACAGCAGTGCCTACGAATACAGCCACCCAGGTTCCGAGCGATACACCCACTGCCCTTCCGACGGCTACATTCACGCCAACTGCTCAATCTCAATCCCAATCGGGCATCCATGGCAGTTCCGGCAATGTGAAAATATTTTTTATTCTATTGGATACAGGTGGTCCTGTTGGCTGTGGTGACAGTTTAATTTGGGTTGGCTCTGGTGCTGTGCAAACCGGGGACATTGCAGAGGATGTCAACGCGGGGCTGAAACAACTATTCTCATACAGGAACGAATGGGTTGGTGGGATGTATAATCCGCTCTTTCGTTCAAGGATCAAGGTCGCCGATGTCACGTTCGACCCAGGGTCTGGATTGATCACAGTTAATTTATCTGGAAGCTATGTACAACCAGACGACCCATGCGACAACACGCGCGTGAGAGTGCAAGTGTGGTCTACAATTCGTCAGTATGGAGGGGTTACATCAACCAATATTTATCTCAACAAGAGCCCCTTCGGAGATAAACTTTCTAATGGCAAATAATTCGATGCGTACTATTGAACACACTCGAACTGATCCGCGTTTTAATTGGTTGAACGCCCTGTTCATGATCCTGGTTGTCATGATAGTTGCAGGATGCTCTACAGCAGCATCTGAAACCGGTGTGGCAGTTTCTATGGCTGCCAGCGATGTTACGAAAGCTGAGTCGATCTCAACGCAAACGATGACTCCAACGATCTCTTTGCCTCCCCCAACCGCGACCGTGGCACATACACCGAGCCCACCCCCTCCCCGCACCAGTACAGCCACGCTTACCGAGATCCCCACTTCAACCAATACACCTACTGTTACACCTCCACCACCCACACCATCAGGAGAGGAAGCGATCTATTTTTATGCCATCCTGAACAAATCGGATGATCCCAAGCAATGCGATTACATCGCTGTTGCCATCAATACCGGTATCTGGCGTACGGGCGATGTAGCTGCTGATTTGAAGACGGCTTTACGGAGCATGTTCGTGAAACGGCAGTATTTTGGCGCACTCTACAATCCGGCTTATCTATCGAATATTAGCGTGCAAAGCGTGGACTTTAAATCTTTCACTGGTGAGATATCCATTCGTCTGGCAGGAACCTACGTCAGATCTGGCGATAGCTGTGACGACGGACGTGTGCGTGCCCAAATATGGAGCACCATTCGTCAGTTCCCTGAGGTGAAAACAATCGATATTCTGTTGAACGGAAATTTGTTAGGAGACATTCTGGCTCCAGGGCGAAAACGCTAGGGGATATGTCAGGAATATTGATTCGTTACTTACCTTAACCTGAGCGCAGGATTGGCGTTTCTTCAGCCCCGGAGCTATAGAATTGACGGGTTTTTTGAAGCGTCTCAGGGGCAGGGCAGCAGTGGAAATGAGTGTACAGGGAAGGGAAGGATGCTGTTGGAAACCTTCCAGGTCTTAATCCGAACTGACAGCTTAAAATGCACTGCCGGCCTGAGGGGGGCAGGCCGGCAGCACTATGGAATTATAACACATCATTTAGCTGATGGGGATATGTTTTTTGGTTTGTTAATCAATGGTTGGATTGCCAGGTCCTCGTATAAACGACTACTCTGGAGGGTACAATCCCATATTGCGCGCCTTTGTAATCGCAGCAGTGCGGCTGTGGACATCGAGTTTCAGGTAGACATTGGACAGCAGGTTGCGCATGGTTGAGTGTGCAACCCCGAGTCGTTGGGCAATTTCTGCCATACTATCATCAGGATATGCAGCGCATAAGGATAACGCTTCAAGCTGCCGGGGGGATAGCGGTTTATTAAAACCTCCGTGACGGCTTTTCATTAGCTCATCATAGGCATGCTGGCTCATATATACCCCGCCGTCTGCAATTGAGCGGATCAGGGATGCAAGTCCCCGGATGGCTTCAACGTCTTCTTTGAGCACGTATCCACGGACACCGGCTTCCATAAGAGTGCTGATCATTGTGCGCTGGGCGTGCATTGAGATAATGATCACGGACAGATCCTGGTATTTGTTCAGCATATTTGGTAGCAGATACAACAAAGGATATGGGTTAGGGTTCGTTAGGCTGGTGGGAACTTCGATGTCCAGTAAAAGCACATCGACTTCGGTTTCGATAAGAGCTTGTTCGAGATCCTCACCGTAACGATGTGAAAAAATTACCTCGATATCTGCCTCGTTTTGCAGGCGAAACCGGTAGCCATCCGATATGGTCTGGTGATCGTCTAATATCCCAACCTGAATGTGATTCTCCATGATTATCCCTCTGTATCCTCTAACATAATTGATCAGGCACCTTGACCCTCGTTCCAAACCACGTGGACGGTCGTGCCAGACTCTGCACTTGAATTTATATACATATCCGCTTTTATCAGCGCGGCTCTTTCATACATGCCCGCCAGCCCAAAATGATGGTTGCTGAGCAGGATATCCAGTTCGAGAGGTATAGCCACATCAAAACCGATCCCATCATCATCGATTCTCAGGTCTATCGAATCATCCTTCAGGAAGCCAGAGATCGATATTCGGGATGCTTGAGCGTGGTTCAAAGCGTTTTCACAAGCCTGCTGGACGATGCGGTAGAGGTGCAGTTCTACATCTTCAGGATAACGCTGCTGGCTCGGCGGCACAGAGAGCACAATGTCTGGTTTGCCATTGATTTGAATTTTCGGATTTGCACATAACTCGTCAACCAGCTCATCCAATGCCGATCGTAATCCGTAGTTCAACATTGCGGGTCGTAAACCACTGATAATTCCGCGGATATGTTGAACACCCGACTGATAAGCATTTTGATATTCATCGTTCGCCTGCTGGTCGTCCATTGATTGAGCCATAATCGCTAAATCGCTGAGCACTACATCGTGCAGTTCTCGCGCGAGACGCCGGCATTCTACTTCATGCCGTTCTATATCGTTCTGGTAGAGCGCATGAAGGCGTTTTGCCTGGTCAATGTTCACCAGCGCCAGTGCGGTCTGATTTATGATTGCTTTAAGAGCCTTGATGTCAGAAAGGGAATAATAATCGTCTGGGTCACGTCTTCCAAACAGGCATACGCCAATAATCCTGCCCTCTGCAATTATGGGCAGCGCCAGACGAACCCACGGAAATTGTTGAATTTCACCTGGATTCCTGGGTTTTGGTCGGTATCTCGCAGCATATCTCATTAGTTCATGCACATCATCCGCACCAGGGATTTGTGCAGGATCAATACGTAAAAGCATGAATTTCGTAATATGGCTGCCATCGATATTTCCATTGCCGCCGTTTATTCGCAGCAGAGCAGCCTGGCGAATCAGCAGGCTTGGAAATACTTCGTCTCTTAATAAATTTACCAGTTGAACACTGTCAAGGCTGGTTGTAATTCGATTTGAATAGGTCTCTACCATCTGGTCTAGTGGAAGTGTTATGCTCATAAAATTACGTTCAATCCAACGTTCAAACTTTGGATAGATTGGGATCGCGACCAGGCTGACGATCACGATCGCGGCTAATGACA
>JAUXFR010000145.1 GCA_030622805.1 Anaerolineae bacterium
ATGGCCGTGTCTCCGACATAAAGCGGCTCGTAGAGCGGCTGGTGCTGGTGTCCGCCGATCATAAGATCAACCGGTTTTCCGGCAGCGATCAGCTCTTCGGCAATCGTGACTAATCCCTTATAGGGACCGCTGTCATCTGTACCCATGTGAGCCACGACAATTAAGGCATCTGCCTGAGCCCGAACTTCATCGTAATAGTGCAGGATGGTCTCGGTCAGGTCCTTGAATTCCAGCCCTTCCGTGGTCCCAAGCAGGGTAACCTGGGGTGTTTCGTCAGTTGCCACACCGATCACGCCCACTCTGACCGGATTAAAAAAGCTGCCTGCAGTGAGTATTGTGTAAGGTTCAGCCCATTCAGGCAAGTCCCAGTCGGTCCCCTCCAGAACCACGTTAGCGCCCAACCAGGGGTATTCCGATTGCGCTACGCGCTCTGCCAGCTCTTCCTGACCCTTATCGAACTCGTGGTTACCGAACACCGCCAGGTCGTAGCCGATCTCGTTGAAGATATCAATAGTGCTCTCGCCCATCAGCAGTTGGGAGATGGCCGGTGCGGCGAAATACTCGTCCCCCGCATCCAACAGCAGAACGTTCTGTTCTCCCTTTATCAATTTTACATAGTTGATCGCACCCGCCAGGTTAGCGGCACCACCGCGACCTTTGTAGTCGGTCTCCAGCCTGCCGTGGAAGTCGTTGGTGTGAAGCAGGGTGATTCTGACCTCATCCCAATACCAATTGAAAGCCGAGGTAGGGATGATCATGGTCAAAAGGATGACCACAATTGTAATGTTAAGTAATTTCTTTTTCATAATTGACCTCACTTTACTTAAGCTTTTGTCCAATTTCTAGAGCCAGGCAATCCACCTGGGTTGAAGCAATTCTTGAGATAGCACCTCCTTTCCGATCTAATACCAGAACTGCGTTGTTTGACCTTTCGTTCAGCAAAAAAGCGCAACACTTATTATACTGTTTATACTGTGCAAATCTCTAAATCAATCGTCTCAACTAAAAGATTCGGGCAAGAAGCTAGATAGATATAGCCAGAATGGCGGTGCATTCTAACCAGCTCCCAAATGCCTGACCCATGTTTGCCAGATAAACTCGCACACCCTCGCACTGCACCTGGGCATCCCTGTTGGCTTATTAATTTTCCAGACAGATGTTTATCCACTGCCATCCCTAGGTCTTCAGTCAACAGCCGGCGTGCCTGACCGATAACTTCGATCAGGTAGGAGGAGACGGTCTCGATCAAGTTCCTCCGTTATTATAACTATACCTTAATATTGAGAAAATGTTAACGGTCTTTAATCATATTCCGCGGCGTAGAAGGTAATAATTTGAGGAAGAGGGTGGACGAAAGCACAGCATTTCAGGTAGACCGGCGTCCCTATGCCCATGATAATGTCAAGTGTTTAAGTGTCAGGTGCCACGTGCGATGTGCCAGGTTCCATGTTCACAGTGCAAATCTGTGAAATCCATGGCAAAGAAATTACGTAAATTCCCTCGTTCAGCCTCGCTCCCTTAAGGTACAATTTAGGTGCATATCTACAGATTGCTTTTTCCGGTTTATCCGGGTTAGGAAAAAATTATGCCATCAAATAATCACCGCAACCCCGGCATGCCGCTAGATCTGGATTGGGTGACTGCCGTGCGCGTCAACCGCAGTGCAGTAGAGAGGCGCACAGCATCCCTGCCTGCTCGTCGCTCGATCAAAAAATCCTGGCAGGCGGCCTGGCTGCTGCGTGCCGTAACCTGCATCGACCTGACGACGCTGGCTGGTGACGATACTCGTGGCAGGGTCAGACGCCTGTGCGCCAAGGCAAAGCAGCCGGTCAGACCGGATATGCTCGCCGAGCTGGGGGTTAAAAACCAGACCATCACCGTCGGCGCGGTTTGTGTATATCCCAACCGCGTCCGGGACGCCGTCGAAGCCCTGCAGGGCACGGACATCCCCGTCGCTTCGGTCGCCACCGGCTTTCCAGCCGGTCAGACGCCGCTTCCCCAGCGCCTGGCCGAGATCGATCAGGCCATTGAAGCAGGAGCACGCGAAATCGACGTTGTCATCCACCGCACATATGTGCTGACAGGCGATTGGGGGGCGCTTTATGATGAAGTCAGGCAGTTCCGTGAAGTCTGCGGTGACACAGCCCATATGAAGACCATCCTGGCTACTGGTGATCTGGGGACATTGAAGCAGGTCTACCAGGCCAGCCTGGTGGCGATGATGGCCGGATCAGATTTCATCAAGACCTCCACCGGTAAAGAGCGTGTCAACGCTACCCTCGAGTTTGGCCTGGTGATGACGCGCTCCATCCGTGAATACTGGCAGCGCACCGGCTATGAGGTTGGATTCAAACCGGCTGGCGGCATCAGCAAAGCCAAACAAGCACTCGCCTGGCAGGCGTTGATGAAAGAGGAGCTTGGGGTCGAATGGCTGATGCCAGATCTGTTCCGTGTTGGTGCCAGCGGGTTGCTCACCGACATCGAGCGCCAGCTCTACCACTACATCACGGGCCATTACGCCGCCCGTCATCACATGCCGATGGGTTGATCATTTCATAACTCACCCCGAAGATGCGAAGTGTGCAAAGATTAATAAAATAATTCTTTGCGATCTAGATGTGAGAGCCAATGTTCTTGCGTGAGAGAATAGTTGAAAGCTTATGAAAAATGGAGTTTTAGATGAGCGTATTAGAGGTTTTTGAAACTATGGATTACGGACCGGCGCCTGAGTCTCCCGATGCGGTCAACACCTGGTTGGACGATCACCAGCGCAGCTTCGGATTGTTCATCAACAACGAGTGGGTAACGCCCGAGGGTGCCGATACCTATGCCAGCTACAACCCGGCCACCGGAGAGGAGCTGGCCGATACAACCCAGGCTGGACAGGCTGAGGTAGACCAGGCAGTCGCGGCCGCCCGTGAGGCATTCAAAACCTGGAGCACGACTCCTGGTCATATACGGGCGCGCTACCTTTACGCCATCGCTCGCAATATCCAGAAGCATCACCGCCTGCTGGCAGTGCTGGAGACGATGGACAACGGTAAACCGATCCGTGAATCGCGAGACATCGACGTGCCCTTGCTCGCCAGGCATTTTTATTACTACGCCGGGTGGGCGCAGTTGATGGAGAGCGAACTGGGTGATTATGCCCCTGTTGGGGTAATCGGGCAGATCATCCCCTGGAATTTTCCCCTGCTGATGCTGGCATGGAAGATCGCTCCGGCTATTGCTATGGGCAACACAGTTTTGCTCAAACCCGCCTCTTATACACGCCTTAGTGCGCTGCTTTTCGCTGAAGTGGTCGCCGAGGCTGGTTTACCGCCGGGGGTTGTGAATGTGATTACCGGCAGCAGCAAAGCCGGCTCGATGATCGTCGTACACCCGGATGTAGATAAGATTGCTTTCACCGGTTCCACAGAAGTTGGGCGCATCTTGCGACGGGGTACGGCAGGCAGCGGCAAGAAACTTTCGCTAGAACTGGGTGGTAAATCGCCCTTCATTGTCTTCGACGACGCAGACATTGACAGCGCTGTGGAGGGAGTGGTCGACGCCATCTGGTTCAACCAGGGTCAGGTATGCTGCGCTGGTTCGCGCCTGCTGGTGCAGGAAAATATCGCCGATCGCTTCCTCAGCAAGCTCAAAACCCGCATGGAGCGCATGCGCGTTGGCGATCCACTGGATAAATGCATTGATATGGGTGCCATCATCGACCAATCACAGTGGGACACGGTCGATTACTGGGTCAAGACCGGCGTGCGCGAAGGTGGCGATCTGTTCCAGCCCGATATCGAAATGCCGGATAAAGGTCTCTTCTACAAACCCACCCTGATCTGCGATCTCGATCCTGCAGCAGAAGTTGTACAGGAAGAGATTTTTGGACCCGTGATGGTCTCCATGACCTTCCGCACCCCTGCAGAGGCTATCGCCCTGGCGAACAACACTCGCTACGGTCTGGCTGCCAGCGTCTGGAGTGAGAACATCAACCTTGCGCTGGACGTCGCCAGTAAAATAAAAGCGGGTTCGCTGTGGGTTAACAGCACCAATCTTTTCGATGCTGCCTCCGGTTTTGGCGGGTACCGAGAGAGCGGCTTTGGGCGTGAAGGCGGCAGGGAGGGGCTCTTCGAATATTTGCGTCCAGCCTGGCAGACACGCCCGCGACCGGACTTTGACGCGCAGGCTGCAGCGGAAGATACCACCTGGGGCACGCATACACCCGCTCACCCTGCCATGCCGGGGGTTGAAAGAGCAGATGGCAAGGAGTTACCGGTTGTCGACCGCACAGCCAAGATGTATATCGGCGGCAGGCAGGTGCGTCCGGATGGGTATTACGTACGCGCCGTGCTGGATCCAAAAGGCACCATCGTGGGGCAGGTCGGTGACGGAAACCGTAAGGACATCCGCAACGCAGTGGAGGCTGCCCACGCCGCCCACCTGGCAAAACCCGGCTGGGCGATGCGCCATGGTCACAACCGCGCTCAAATTCTCTACTTTGTCGCGGAGAACCTGGACGCTCGCAAAGACGAATTCGCCAGGCGTATTGTGGCAATGATCGGTTGTACGTTGAAGTCCGCGCTGGCTGAGGTCGAAACCGCGGTCGATCGGCTGTTTACTTACGCCGCCTGGGCGGATAAATACGGCGGCAGCGTGCAGGAGACCACCCTGCGCGGTGTTACTGTAGCAGTCAACGAACCGGTCGGCGTGATCGGGATTGCCTGCCCGGATCAGAATCCACTGCTGGGCTTCGTCTCGTTGATGGCGCCGGCGATCGCGCGCGGCAGCACAGTGATCATCATCCCCAGCCAACAGCAC
>JAUXFR010000051.1 GCA_030622805.1 Anaerolineae bacterium
GCCAGAATTGAGGCGGCGGCGATGCTCAACGAACGGGCGTCACCTTTGACGAGACCTTTTTGGGGGATTGGGTTTTCAAGCAGTTCAACATAGTCGATCAACAGGTACTCGGGCGCGGACTCCAACAAATCCAGCGCGCGCTGCATCGCCATTCGCGTGGCCGTCACGATACCCAGCTCATCGATCTCACCCGGTGAGGCAAAAGCAACACCGCACGTCAAGGCAATTTCCGGCAGCCGCTGTGCCCATTTTTCTCGCTGCCTAGGAGTCATTTGTTTCGAATCACGCACTCCATGCAGCTCAGCCACCAACGCAGGGTCAGCTGGGAAAACCAGCGCTGCTGCGGCTACAGGTCCGGCTAATGCCCCCCGACCGGCTTCGTCGATCCCGGCGACCAGACCAAAACCGCTCTCCCAAAGTTCCATTTCAAAGCTGAAATCCGGAGCCGATGGCAGCAGGTTGACATCGAATTTTTTAACCATATTATTTAGGACACGGATTGTACGGATGAATTACGGATTTTTATAAATTTAATGAGTAGATTTATCGCATCCGTGCACATATTATTGTCCTAGTTATCCGATACAATCATTATAAACACCCATGCGGTAGTTTCGGCGCACAGTCAACAGGTCGCGCCCCATTCTGAGCGCGTCCGGGACTGCCTTCACCTTACTCTCGGCATCGAAATACCAGGATATGGGAACCTCAACGATCTTGTAGCTGCGTTTGCGGGCAACAAACAGGATCTCAACATCGAAGGACCAGCCAGGCAGGGTCTGGCAGCCGAACAAGTCTTCCGCTGCTTCTGCACGAAAGCACTTGAATCCACATTGGGTATCATGTAAACCAGGCAACGCAAGTGCACGGATCAATATATTCACAGCTCGCCCACCCAGATGGCGATAAAGCGGTTCGTTATACCGCACAGCACCCGGAGCTTCCCGGGAAGCGATGGCGACATCAAATCCAACTAAAGCCGGTGGCAAGAAGTTACTTATCTCATCTATGGGCATTGAGAGGTCCGCATCGCACATAAATCGGTACTCGCCCTGGGCTTCCAGCATCCCCCGCCGGACTGCCAGCCCTTTTCCGCTTTCTTTCTCCTGAATAACCCGGAAGTTTTCGTGATGATTTGCAAAACCCTCGGCTACCTGGAAGGTGCTGTCCTGACTGCCGTTCTCTACCACAATCACCTCGGACGGATATGACTGTGCCTGAATAAAGCTGAACGCCTGCGCTAACGTATTCGGCAGGCGGTCTTCTTCATTATAAGCTGGGATAATAATGGACAGATGGGGTATGGACAATCGCTTAGGCTCACAATCTAGATTACCGGTACACCTTCCAGATAATCTCTCTCTTTTCGGCTCTCGTTTGTTACCAGAAATTCGTTTCCATTAGTCTGAAATATTCGCACCGGTTTATCGACTTCAAATGTGCCGGCTAAATATTCAGTCCTTGTGCCGGTCATATAACGCTTACCTGACTTGATTTCATCGATTAGCTCTTCCCGGTCAAGGATCACATAATCTGTAAATATTGGACCACGCCGCTGGAAGGAACGTACCCAATTTATATTTCCGTCCGGTCTGTAATGAACTGCCTGAACTACTGCATCGTATTTGATTTTTGCCATGCATCCCCTCCCAAATGGTTCATTTATCGGTCGATTTCGTAATGGTAGATTATGCCAATCTTATAAAAAAGTCGGGGCGGGCGGATTTGAACCGCCGACCCCCGCGTCCCAAACGCGGTGCGCTGACCGGACTGCGCTACGCCCCGAACTTTTACTTTGCTGTAAATTTCCTGCCTGTTCAGGGAATTTACTGAAGTATTGTGAGTATAATGCCAAGTAGGCTGTACCGTCAAGGATAGATAAAGCGTCAGGAAAACATGGATCCGATTCTATATCACGCGCACCATTCGAGCTACCAGGAGGATATCCCTTTCTGGCTGCGGATTGTTGATGAGACGAGCGACCCGGTGCTCGAGCTGGGCTGCGGCACGGGTCGGGTTCTGCGTCCTCTAGCAGTTTCAGGACATTATATTGTGGGTCTGGACAAAGACGCCAGCATGCTCACGTTTCTGTCTCAACACACAGGGCACATGCCAAACATCAAGCTCTTACAAGCCGATCTGACCCAATTTCACCTGGACATAAAATTTAAAACCATCCTGCTGCCATGCAATACCATCAGCACACTTTCAGCTTCTGCCATAATCGCAATGCTGCGCTGTGTAAATCGACATTTACATCCAGGAGGCGTATTTGCAGCCAGCCTTCCAAACCCGGAAATAATCAAGCACCTGCCCGAAAACGAAGAATCCGAAATCGAATACATTTTCCCCCATCCCCACAATAGCGAGCCTGTCCAGGTAAGCAGCAAATGGTCAAGAACGGGGAATGTGTTTGCACTCACCTGGCGCTATGACCAGCTTTTTCCTGACGGAAGCGTAATTCGCACCAGCGAGGAGACCAGCCATTATTTCTTATCCCCAAAGAAATATAAAGAACTATTCGTGAAAACTGGCTTCAGTAAGATCACCTGTTATGGTGACTTCGACCGCTCATTTTATACGCCCGAATCGCCACACCTAATTCTGGTTGCTGAAAAATGATCTTCAATAATTCTAACAAAACGCCAATATATCGTTTGCGTTTTTCTGATACTCCCTGGATATGATACCTACATATTCAGATAACAAACCAATAGAACCTGGTAAAAGGAGTAAAAGAATGATGACCATGTACATAAGCCCCCACCGTCATTTTGCTAACCTGCGTGGTGCAATGGACAAAATGATCGAAGAAAGTATGGAAAGCACTCCCAGAGAGCGCGAGTATACGCTGGCTGTGGATGTTCGTTCAGAGGACGATGCCTTCACGATCCGTGCATTGGTACCCGGATTGGAAGCCGACGACCTGAATATTGATATCCTGAACAACACTGTCAGTATTCGCGGCGAGTTCCTCTGCGCCGATGAAGAGGATGTCAAGTATCTGACCTGTGAACTGCCGGTCGGTCGTTTCGCACGCACAATCACGCTGCCAGTGGATGTAGATTCCACCAAGACCGAAGCCACTATGAAGAACGGTGTGCTCGTCCTGCGAGTTTCCAAGGCGGAGGAGCATCTGCCGAAATCAATTAAAGTCGCAGTTGACTAAGAGCAAACAAAAATTTATACAAAAAAAGCGGCGTCAGACGCCGCTTTTTTTCTTTTCCTTTGATGTTTAATATCGCAGTAAAGCCCCAATCTGGTCAAATTGCCCCACGACCTGCTCTCGCGACAGAACTTCCACCTCGCCGCCCAACTGCATAACTTTACGAACTGCCATTTCAACGGCATCTGGAATTTCGTCGCACTCACCGCCGCAGTAAGGGCAGGCCTCCATAAGTTGGCTGGACAGGTACCCGCAGCCGCTGCAGCGACATCCCGCTGCCAGAAAGCCGTCGCGGATCAATAAGACCTGAACACGACCGTCATGGACAGCCTTAAGTGTTTCATCCAGACCGAGCACACCACCATGCTCTTTCGCTGCATTTGTTACAACCGTATTTGCCAGCCGTTCTTTCCGGCGTACTTCAGCCAGTTCACCAACATCCATAGATTTATCGAGCACCTCTTTTTCCGTAGCACGCATGCTGATCGGGAAGGCTCCCACCACGAGACTCTGCCAGGCTTTAGGTAACAGGCTGCGGAAGAGAGCCACGTTATCCTCCGTACCTCCAATTAATATTCGCCTCACGTTGTTCTCAGAGAAAAATCGTGCAGCTAATTCCGCTGCTTCTTTGATATTTCGTTCGGCAAGATCTTCTGCGAGATCGGTTTGTCCACCAGTAAACCCGCTCCGGCTTGGTTCTTGTGAGCCTCCACCGCTTTTGGTTCGCCGCACGCTTTCACCAGAGAAATCCTCCTCCTCACGTAATTCCCCTAAACTGAAGTAGAACAGGCGCGCTTCTTGCGAGTCCACAAGCGCAACACCGTACCCTCCGTAAGAGTCCAGCAAATCTGCCAATGGTTTGACGTATGGTCTATCGCTGATCCGTGCACGACTGCGGACCGGCACTGCCAGAGAATATGCCCTCAGAAAATCACCCTCCACACAGGAAAAAACCACTAAACCACGTCCAGACCAATCATGCTCAAGATCCACATATCTCAGTACTGCTTCGGCATCTTTTTTTAGCTCCAAGTCTTTAAGCATACTGCGCAGGTGAAGTTTATAGTCATCTACGATACCCTCAGCAGGATCCGTGTTTAGATATACACTCAGGACTGAATACTCTGTTCGATAATCGAGTAATTCTTGTAAATCACGATCTGTTAGCATGGCAGCCTCCTGGTAATGTGTTGAAAAAAAATAAGTTGTTGGTCGTTAGACACAATCTATCAAAAATGAGCATGGCGAGGTTTCATATTATACGAAAGCAGATAAAGGAATGCCCTGTCATAAAAGGAGCCCTCATCATTACAGACAAACTGCTTATACGCAATCCGATCATCCATCTTCTGACAATATAAATTAGCTTTCCAACTGGTGTTTCTCAGCAATTCAATCCTCCCCTTGCTTATGTAACAGAAAAAGGTAAAAGTATTGATCCTCTTCACTACTTTGATTGTATATGGCGATGGTATCCAGAGTCAAGTACTTGAATGCTTTTTTATATAATTCTAACGAAAAAAGGCTCGCTAATCGATATTAGCCCACCTGGCTGATACCGTTTATGTATTAAATCAAGCCTCCGCCAGAGCGGTGAGATAATCCCGGCGGAGGCTTTCGCCAAAGGAGGAAACAGCGATGAGCAGAATCAGGAGAAATTCCTGAAGCGCATCTTATGATAAAAATTATATCGGATTTTCAGTAATCCGTTTATGGTCAAAGGTCATGAATTGTACGTGATTTTTCTCACAATCCCTTATGACATGAAACCTTTGCTGCCAATATTTACCAGAATAGAAGAGGCGACACTTACGCTTATCCGGGTTGAATCTACTTAGCGCCTCAGTGATTCTGATGAAGGTAAACAACTACTACGCGATTTCGGCGTGTCCATCGAATTCCGCGGCATAATAATTACATAAATTCCTCAGCGGACAGCGCGGACAATTGGGTCGACGCGCCTGACATATCTCACGACCCAGGCGGATTATATTCAAGTGGGCGGCATAATACGCATCAGGCGGAAACAGCCCTTCGAGATATTCGTGCGCTTTTTCAGCGTTCATGCTCAATGGACGCAGCCCTATTCGCCCACTGACCCGCATGATGTGTGTGTCGACAGGAAAAGCATATTTATCCAGTGAAAACAGCAAAACGATCGCTGCAGTTTTTGGTCCAACTCCTTTGAATTGGAGCAGCCAGTCTCGCGCCTTATCAACATCCAATTCCCTCAGAAATTCCAGATCAAGAGCCCCCTGATCCTCGGTTATCCGCTTCAACACATTCTGGATGCGTGGTCCTTTCTGGTTCGCAAGACCAGCGGTCCGGATTGCATCAATCACATCATCTTCATCAGCATCTCGAACGGCTTCCCATGTGGGGAATCGTTCTCGCAGTTGGAAGAACGCACGGTCGCGGTTGGTATCGTTTGTGTTCTGTGATAGGATTGTCGAGATCAGCTCGTTAAGAGGCGGCAAGGGGTTTCGCCATGCAGGGTAGCCATAATGATCCAGCAAGCGATGATGTACAGTGCGTGCCAATTCCATTTCTTGCATGTGATGTTATCGATCCATTCACCCTACGATTTAAGTGAGAAACAGGGACGCCCTTCTCCTACCAAGATGTCGCGGTGGTTTACCACCGGGAAGTGCGGTCCATAAACGTCGAGAGCAGCCAGATCTTCTTCAGACAACGCACCCATTTGTCGCAGCACTTCCAAAACCACAGCGGGACGCACTTTCTTCCGATAATCGCCGTCTGCAATCTTAATCGCAATTCCAATCCCCGGTGATCCTGGTCCAAGAGCACCTGGCAGCAAGCCCACACCTTGAAATCCTTCTGCACCGGCTTTAACCAGGATGCGATTTGAGCAAACCCGCATAATCTGAGTATCAAATCGATCCGGTCCTGCCACCAACTCCGGATTTGATATCATAGCCGAGGCAATCATACGACACGCTACCACGCGCGGGGATGGGCTCACGCCACCTGTTTCGGGATCCATCAATCGTGAATATGCAAATGCAATATTTCGCAGAGGTAGAGCAAAATTGGGTGCAGAACAACCATCAATACCAATCTCTATTTGATCAATTGAGCTACCTGCCATCTCTGTAAAAGTCGATATGATTTCGCGTTGAACTGGATGATCCGGATCGATATAAGCCAAACCTTCAGGAATTTCTTCGTCCATCTGCTGCTTCATACGCATAAATGCCAGCATACCGGTATGTTTTCCCGAACAATTATGCTGGTTCGATATAGGAAGCTGACCCTTTGCTCGCAGGGAATTCGCGGTTGGTTTATGCAGTGGATTGTGCGTACCACATAACAATTCCGCTTCATCCACCCCAACTTTCTTTTGAAGCGCGGTAAGTGCATCCACGTGCTCATCTGTACCCGAGTGCGAAGAGCACATCAATGCGATTTCGCACGCAGTTAATTTATAAAATTTTTTTCCGCCACTTTCAAGACATGGGATCAATTGAAAAGGCTTTGCAGCCGAACGAATATAGGTTCGGGTTTCCGGATCACCGTAGGAGGCAAGAAGCTTCCCGAACACATCCACAACTGCTACTGCGCCGTAGTGAACCGATTCAACCGCACTCCCTCGCGTAAGCTCAAAGATAGGAAAATAACTGGCGTTATTTCCCATCTTCATCTTGGGATTGACCTTGTTCGTTTTTTACCCCATACACGCGACTGTAATACTGGTGCAATCCGTGTTTCAGCCGTTGTTCGTAGAGTGTCTGCCATTCCTGCGGGTAATCCAATCCCTTCAGCAATCTGGGGATTAGTTTCTCAGTGGCAGCTGGCTCAGCCTCTCGCTCAGCAAGATGCTCAACAGCTCTTAGAATCTTCCTTAAATATTTGATCTGCTCACGCACAGCAATTACGTCCGTCAATCCACCCCGCCCACTGATTATCCTGTAATTCTTGTAGGTACTTCTGAGCTCAACGAGCGCTTGAAGCCATAATTCCAGGTCAGCATCCGCCAAAAAAACCGGTTGATTGAGCACAACCGTGTCACCAACAAAGATGATCTCAAGCTCTGGAATAATTACCCATATCGCTCCTGATGACGAACCAGGATGATATTCTATGATCACTTCAGGCTCACCCCAATGTAATGTTAAACGTTCTGAGAAAGTGATGTCAGGTATCGCCCAGCGCATACCGATCGCTTCATTATATATCTCCCACAAAGCACCACTATCCACGTTGATACCTTTGAAAATCATCGGCAAGTTGATGAAGTACTCAGCAGTATTCTGGTGTGCGAGTATTGTGCTTTCCATAGTGCGTGCGCCAAGTGTTCGATCAGGGTGAGAATCCAGCAATATTAATAGCCGGTTGCTTCCCCGCCGCTGATTGAGCAATTGGGATCGCCACAAATTCGCTTCCTCAACACGAATGGGAGCATCGATCATAATTGTCCCATGTGGGAACACCAATCCCCCGACTGTTACCCCTAAATAAGCATTCTCATACAAAATACCCCGTTCGATCTGTTTCATAGTTATCTCCGGATCTCACTCCCTTTGATCTATCACGTCTTTGGTAAATCCAACATCAATACTTCCATCGCCAACCGAGTATTAATGTTTCGACCAAGTAATTCCAAGGTGCGTTCAATATCGGCTATCGAGCGGTGAGATGTATTGAGACCAAACAGTGATGCCAGTTGTTCGATCTCAGCTAAACGATCAATATTTACCACCGGGATGGTTGCACCAGACGAATACAGCAGCACATCCCGCCACAACGATAGCCACACCATGAGCA
>JAUXFR010000119.1 GCA_030622805.1 Anaerolineae bacterium
AAATCACTGAACTTTGTTAATTTTCCAACTGATTTGATTGCCAATACGGAGATTATAATATTCTCCATGGGTCGTCGATTCCTGGTGCTAATATTTATTATTGCGCTGCTGATTGCTGTCGCTGGTGCTCTCGTCTATTGGCAAATGACGCCTTCTGTAATTGCGCTTACACCACTGGATGGTGCTGAGAATATTCCGGCGAATACAAAATTCTCCATCACTTTCTCGCGTCCCATGAAACCGGACACTGTCATCAAACGATTGACGTTTGATCCATCCCGCAGCGGCGCTTATACATGGCAGGACAATACGCTGGTGTTTACACCTGACGAGCCCTGGTCAAACAGCAAGACGATCCAGGTCAGGCTCGCTGCCGGTGCACAGGCAGAGGGTGTGGTGTCGCTCCCAACCCGGCAGGCTTCAGCCTGGTCTTTCACAACCGGAGAACCACGCCTGGTATATTTGTATCCGGCGGACGGCCCCGCCAACATCTATGCTTTAAACCCGTCCACAGGCGAAAGTGTGCAGTTGACGAATTTCCCCGGTGGAATCCTGGGCTACGACGTGGACAGCAGCGGCAGCATGCTCTACTTCAGCCGCAAGACCGGGCAAAATGGCAGCAGCATTTACCGGCTGGCAATCAACGACGAAACACAGAGCGAGCCGCAAGAATTGATCTCCTGCCCACGCGCCACCTGCCGTGCACCCAGTATTTCTCCCCTGGGTGATTATCTGGCATATGAGCTCACAGCATTCGTTGGGGAGGACAACCCCGCTTATCCCCAGGTCTGGCTGCTGCCGCTGACTCCTGAGATAGAGATCGGTTTCGACGGATTAGAACCGTTCAAAGCCGGAGAACCCCTGCACCAGACACTGCAGCCGCACTGGTCGTCCAACGGTCTGCTGGCATTCTACGACACATCCCAGAACGCTTTTGTGATATTGGACCCGGTTGATGGGGAAACGGTTCTTTTCCCTAACCAGACCGGTCAGCCCGGGAGCTGGCACCCCTCTGGCGACTCATACACAGCAGCGGAGATCTTCTTCATCGAAATCGAGGCTTCAGATGAAACAGCGGGTCTCGATCAGATTGGAAGCAGCCATCTGATGCTCTTCGATCTCTCTGACCAATCAATCGAAGATCTGACTCAAATGGACAACCTGGAAGATACCTCGCCAGCATTTTCACCGGACGGGAATTGGCTCGCGTTCGCCCGCAAATACCTCGATATACAAAAATGGACACCCGGCAGGCAACTCTGGTTGATGGACATTGAAAACAGAAAAAGCGCACAGCTAACCAACAACCCAATCTACAATCATTTTGAGTTTTCCTGGGACTCAACGGGCAGTCAGCTGGCGTTTGTTAGGTTCAACCAGACTCAGCCAGTCGAACCTCCCGAAATCTGGGTCATCGATCCGAACACCACGCTTACCAGACCCATCGTAGAAGGAGGCTATGCGCCGCAATGGATACCCTGATAGAGATTGGTCAGGTCGCACCGGACTTCGAACTTCCCGACCTGGGCGGAAAGTCACACCACTTGAGTGATTGGCACGGCACGATCGTGATCCTGAACTTCTGGTCAGCAGAGTGCCCCTGGGCGGAAAGGACTGACCCCGAGCTGCTGGCTAACTTGTCCATCTGGGGAGAGGACGTAAAACTTTGTGCGATCGCATCCAATGCGAATGAGCCTGCGAAGTTTCTACGGCGTGTGGCTGCTGAACGTAAAGTCCCCCTTGTGCTGCATGATTCGCTTGGGCATACTGCCGACCTGTACGGCGCCCTAACCACACCGCACATCTTCGTCATCGACCGCGAAGGAAAACTGCGCTATCAGGGTGCCTTCGACGATGTCACCTTTCGCCAGCGAGAACCGACTCGTTTCTACTTGAAAGATGCCGTGGATACGCTGCTGGCGGGTCGACAGCCCGAACCTGCTCAAACCACCCCCTACGGCTGCTCTATCGTCCGCCATACATAGGATGAATTTGGAAATTCGTCGTCAGACAGGCTGCTATTTTATCCAACAGCCATTCTACAGATCTGACCGTGGTACAACTGCTGTCGAGAATAGTGCACTTTCAACCTAAAGACTTTCAACAAGCTCCTGGTTCTGCAGCACCCACATCCGCTTGTAATATCCCCCTCGCCTCATTAGTTCATCATGCCCACCACGCTCGACCACCCGTCCCTCATGCAGCACGATGATCTCGTCCACCGCTTCCAGGTTCACCAGCCGGTGTGTGACAATCAGCGCGCTTCGATCACCTGAAACCTCGTACAGTGTCTCCATCACAGCCTGTTCGGTAAGTGCATCCAGATTGGCTGTCGGTTCATCCAGCAGCAGCAGCGGCGCATCCCTGAGCAGGGCGCGCGCGATCAGCAGCCGCTGGCGCTCACCCCCGGAAAGCTGAAGTCCCCGGTCACCGATCCTCGTTTCATATCCCAGCGGCAGGCTCTCAACGAAATTTTTTATCTGCGCCCGTTTCGCTGCAAGCTCAATCTGTTCCTGAGTAGCGCCTGGTCTGGCGATCAGCAGGTTCTCGCTCACGCTGGCATTGAACAGATAGCTGTCCTGACGAACACATCCAATTTTTGCTCTCACTTCGTAAGAATCATAATACCGTAGATCTTTGCGCTCCAGGTAGATATGCCCCCGCTTGTATTCCCAGAAACGCAGCAAAATATCCACCAGAGTGGATTTGCCCGCTCCGCTGGTGCCAACGATCGCCAGAGTCTTCCCGTGAGGCAGACTGAGACTCACATCAATTAACGCCGATTGACGCCTCCGGGGGTCGGATACCAGGGGCACAAGGGGTAGGGGATAGGAGATAAGGGGATAATCATAGGACAGATGCTCAATCTCCAAATCAGGCGCTTCCGGTACTGGGAGTGGCTCAGCTGGATCTTGCACCTCTGGGTCAGCGTCCACGACATCATACAGCCGTTCCGCTGCCGCCAGGTTGCTTTCCAGATATTGAGCAACCTGGGGTAGTGGTAGAATCGCTTCGAAAGCGGATATCGCTGCCAGGACCACAACCGCCAGAAATACGCCTGACAGATGCCCTTCAGCCACCAGCGGGATTGCAGTTGCCAATACCAGCCACATGCACAGATTGCTCAACAGGATGATTAATCCGTTCTGCAGCCCCCCAATGTTCGCCATCTTAAATTGCGACCGCCCCAAATTCTCGCTCAGCCTGGAAATCTTGCTTACCTGTTGTCCTGCCTGCCCATAAGCCAACAGATCAGCCATGCCATGGATGCCTTCCACCAGCGCCGCATTCAACGCTCCACGCTGCCTTACCATCTGGCGACCGGGTTTGCGGCTCAACCAGTGGATCAGAAACGGAACTCCCGCACCAGCAAGCGCCATACATAGCAGCATGATCATCGTAAATGCCGGATCAAAGCCAGCCATAAAGAAAGCCATGGTCGATACTACCAGGATCGCGACCAGCGGCGGCGCAAGGGCTCGCACATAAAAGTTCTGCAGCGACTCAATATCGTTCTGGATGCGTGCCAGCAAATCACCAGTATGGTAGGTCATCAACCTGGCCGGCGCCAGCGGCTCCAAAGAACGGTAGAACCACACCCGCAACCGCGCCAGCAGACGGAACGTCACCTGGTGGGAAAGATACCTTTCCAGATAGCGGAACAGACCGCGGGCGATCCCAAAGAAACGAACTCCGACGATCGCCACCTGCAGATCAGCGATTGAGGGCTGCAGGGCTGCCGCAGAGATCAGGTAGGCAGAAGTCGTCAGCAGTCCTATCCCGCTTACTATGGTCGCAAATCCCGCCAGCACAGACAGCACCACCCCGCCTTTGAACCGTGCAGCCAGCTTGAGCAGCCGCATGAACGTTCTTAGACTCGACGAACGCGGTCGTTGAGCTGCAACGGCTGTAGAGCTGGGAGCGGTCAAATCCGTCTGTGTTCGGATCGTCGAGACCTCTGGAATCAACGATGTGTACATTTTCTGTGGTCTCTGCAGCTCATGTTCTGCTGATTCAAGTGCGGCAGGTGTGATGTATGGGGGCTCAACACGCATCTGCTGGTTTTCCATGGGTTCGGATGTTTTGATCATGCGCCGGTAAAGGCCATCCACCCCCACAAGTTGATCGTGCGTACCGCTCTGGACAACCTGCCCCTCGTCCAGAACCACAATCTTATGCGCGGTTTTTGTGGTGTTCAGCCGATGGGCGATGATCAGCGCCGTGCGGTCTTCCAGCAGACGATCCATCGCTAGCTGCAGGTCGGCTTCGGTGGTCGGATCCAGGTTGGCTGTTGGTTCATCGAGGATCAAAATTGGTGCGTCCTTAAGAAAAGCGCGCGCCAGGGCGATGCGCTGTGCCTGACCGGCGCTCAATCCCGCACCCCACTCACCGATCATGGTGTTGTAGCCCATCGGCAGGCTCTCGATAAACTTTTTGGCTCGCGCCATCCTTGCAGCGAGAACCACTTCCTCCAAACTGGCATCCGGACGTGCCAGACGGATGTTGTCCGCTATCGTCGCGTGGAAAAGGTACGGTTCTTGCGATAGCCAGGATATCTCTGCACGCCATGCATCCTTATCACCCTGCATGATATCTTTTCCATCAACGGTGATCCGCCCTGAACCTGGCTCAATGAAACGCATCAGCAGGGCTGCAACTGTGCTCTTACCCGCACCACTGGGTCCTACAAGCGCCACCCGCCGCCCGGTCTCAAGGTCAAAACTCACGCCTTTCAGCGCCGCCTGACGCCCCTCATAGGAAAAGCGTACATCATCAAGCTCTATCTTGCCTGGATCATGTCTCGGGTCAATTCTGCCATCTACCGTCCGTCTTCTGTCCTCCGACCCTCGTCCAACAGCAATCGTCTGTCGTCTGTTCTGCCCATCCTCTATCGTCCGTCGTCCGTTGTCCGTTATCCGCCCATCGTCGGGCTTAGTTTCTAATATCTCAAATATCCTACCTGCAGCAGCAACACCCGCCATCCCGGCATGATAGCGAGTTCCCAGCATGCGCAGCGGCAGGTAAAATTCGGGCGCCAGCAGCAGGATAAACAACGCCTGGTCAAACCCCAACCTGCCGTATAGCAGCCGCAAACCGATCTCCACTGCGACCACAGCCATGCTGAGCATGGCGATCATCTCCAGCGCCAACGCTGACAGGAACGTGATCCGCAGCACACCCATTGTCACCTGGCGATAACGATCGCTCACATCAGCAATCACATTCACCTGCGCTCTACTGCGTCCCAAGGTCTTTAAAGTCTTCAGACCAGCCAGCACGTCCAGGAAATAAGCGTTCATCTGGCTGAGAGCGTTCCATTGCTTGCGGGTTTGCGCTTGCGCCATGTTGCCGATCAATACCATAAAAATCGGGATC
>JAUXFR010000132.1 GCA_030622805.1 Anaerolineae bacterium
CTGGAGCAGGGAGAGCACACACTTGCCTTCTCGCTGCTGCCCGACGGCGAAAGCTGGACGGAGACCGTATCACTGCTGCCTGTGAGCGAACTACCGTATCCGGAACCCGGTGCACATTGGTCTAGTGTGCAGAGCGATTGCTGCGTGGTGAACTACGTCACCGGCACGACTGCTGAGCGTGATCTGGAAGTAGTAATGGAGGCGGTTGAGGGTCAATATCAACGGGTGGCGCATTTAATGGGTACCGCCCTCGATGAATCTATCCACTTCACCCTGCTGCCGCGCGTGTTGGGGCATGGCGGTTTCGCCAGCCAGGAGGTCTCAATCTCCTACCTGGATCGCAACTATGCTGGGGGTACATTCGACTTCGTGCTTGGTCACGAGATCATCCACAAGATGGATGAACATCTTGGCGGAGACTTAATGCCATCGATCCTGGTGGAAGGGCTGGCGGTCTACATGACCGGCGGGCACTTCAAGCCGGAGCCCCTGATGGCGCGCGCCGCAGCTTTACTGCCGCCCGAGGAAGGGTGTGCGCCTGTCAATGCTCTAACAGATATGGTCAGTATCGACCCGTCTGTCATACCCTGTGCGCTGGATTGGTACATTCCCCTTGAAGAACTCAGTGATGATTTCTATCTTTCCCAGCACGAGATCGGTTATCTTCAGGCCGGGGCGCTGGTAGAATTTATTGTAAGCAGGTGGGGTTGGCAGGCTTATGATGCCTTCTACCGCGATATTCACATGATCGATCCGGGTTCTGACGACAATAATATGAATAGCGACAGCCTTTACCGGGCAATCGATCGTGCGCTGCAGGATCACCTTGGGGTTACCTACACTGACCTGGAAAGCCAGTTCCTTGAAGCACTTCAGGGTGAAGGTTTTACCGTTGAGATGGTGAATGATGTGCGGCTGACGGTTGAATATTACGATACCGTGCGTCGCTACCAGCAGCTGCTCGATCCGTCGGCGTATTTCTTGTCCGCCTGGTTGGTGGATGGGGAGCAGATGCGTGAGCGCGGCATCGTGGCGGATTATTTACGGCATCCAGCTGCACCAGAAAATATCGCCCTGGAAACCATGCTTGTTGCTGCCGATAGTGCGTTGCGCGCTGGAGACTATTTTCAAGCTCAAAAGATACTCTCAGCCGCGAACGCTTTTTTGGATGGTATTTCCAATGCTGATACCGGTGCACGCTATACTCATCCGTTGGCTGGAGATTACTACGCCGTGGTTCAGACGCTTCTTACTGCCGGATACCAGCCCCAGCGCTTGCAGTTTGAGGGAGAACGAGCTCTTGCCTGGGTCACCCGATCTGGTGTTGACTTGATCGAGCTTCGCCTGGCTCAGATTGGGGGAAAGTGGCAAGTCCTGAAATAGGTTTACGGACAGGCAGGGAACAGGAATCCCAGGTATTCGCACCATCTGGCTTCACCTCCAGCATCAATCCAGAACAGTGCAGCAATCACAAGGACGCAGACGACAATCGTGAGGCAGCCGAACCCGGCCGCCACCCAACGCCAGCTGATCAAGGGTGGCTCCTCCTCATATGGTTCCGCACTCTGGTCGTGCTGTTCCTGGACTTGCTCCTGATAAACTGGCTGAGGAGGCTGAACCGGTTGGACGGCTGGCTGAACCGGTTGGGGCGTATATGACACCGCTTTTTCAGGTTGGGTCGGGGCGTATGGAGGGACATGTTGGGGTTGGACGGTTTGTTCGGGCTGTGGTTCGTCGGAGGTCTCGCTGACGGGTGTAGTTACCTGCGCAGAGGGTGCCGTTGGTGGTGGAACGATGGTTGCATCCGGGTCGATGATGGGCTCATATACCAGGTTGATTTTCTCTCCCAGGCTGATCGTTTCGCCGCTGACTAGCAGGTGCGGTCCGATCAAGCGCTGTCCGTCAATATATGTGCCGTTGGTTGAACCCAGATCTTCGATCACATATCCCCCGGGCTGTATATACAATCGGGCGTGCTCACGGGATATTTCCTTTTCCGGTAAGACGATATCGTTTGCTGTGCCACGTCCAATCCTGACATCATCCTTATCCAGTTCGAAAGTCTCCCCAATTTTCGGTCCGTTTTGAATTGTCAATCGGTATGATTGTGCGGTCACTATTTAGCCTCCTCAAGCCCCTTCAACACGATCTGCCTTCTCTTAAAGCACTTCGTTTAAGCCTGCTGTCACAAAATATTGTGAGAGTCCGACTGTAAACCGATTATCATGCATTGATTTTACCAGGAATTTTTAATCACCCAGATTGGATAGGTCACACTGCAGCGTGCTCAAGGAGCATTCTTTTTTATATTCGGCAGATAAACTGAGTAGTCAAGTATGTTGGGTTGTAAAGCGTAATCCTGGGTTGTGGTCTGTTCGTTGATCACCTGGATGTCTTCAAGCGTCTCACTACGGAAATTTGGTGCGGCGATGAATAAACGGTAGCTGTCGGGAATAAGTGTCATGTGGAAACTACCATCAGGTTTTGTGTTGGTCGACCAGAGCATACCGTTTTCTGATTTCGCTTTAATGTACGCGCCAGATATGGGTGTTCCAGTGCTGGCGTCGGTGATAATGCCGCTCAGCTCTCCTTGCAGCAAGCAACCCATGTGGGCAAAAGTTGCCGTAGCTGCTTTCGCAAACTCGGTCATATAAGCCATGTTCAATGTCTCAAGCTGGTCGCTTGTGCTGTGGTAGAAGGGTGTGTGATCTTCCCAGTCTTCAATTGCCAGGATGGACGGATATCCATACTGCCAGAAGGAAGCGTGATCACTGAAAGCCTTGCCATCCTGCAGGATATTGGGGATCAGATCGATCTGGTATGTATCAACTGCTTCTACGAAGAGATTGGCGATCGCCAGGTCGCTCTCATTCTCCCAGCGGGTGTGCAGCTCCAGTGTAGGTGATGACTCTAGTGTATTGTAGCCGATCATATCCAGATTCAGCACAGCTTCAATATTCTCACCGGACTTACTCGCGTCTTCGGCGTATGCCATACTGCCGTAGTAGCCCTGTTCTTCACCGGTGAACAGGATGTATCGCAGTGTGCAGCCGAACTTATACCGGCTTAGAATGTCCGCGATCACCATCAGACCTGCAGAGCCGCTGGCGTTATCGTCTGCGCCGGGCGCGTATGTGTATGGGTTTTGCGAAGTAGAGTCAATGTGAGCAGTCAGCAGGAAAATCCGCTCGGGCTGTGTGAGGCCGGCTTGTTCTGACACCACGCTACGTTTCTCTAGACCGTCGATCTCGTAATGGTCATATCCTACGGGTAGACCCAGTGATTGAAAATATTCATAGGCATAACGGGTTGCTTTCTTGATCGGTACGTCGGAATAGGTATAGCGTGTTTTTATTGTGTATGGATTGCTGTCGACATTCACAGACCATTCGCCACTCAGGCTGCCGTCCAGATAATATAGACTCTCTGCATCGAGCTGGTCAACCATTTCTCTGATGAGGGGGTTCAGAGATAGGTTGCTGGCTAGCGAGGTATAAGAACGTGCACCTGGAATTGACAGTGGATATTGCGTAAGTGGGCGTATCTGTAGATCCATAGTCGATAACAAAGAAAGCTCAATGGGAGTTGGATTCGCGATCGCATAGCGCCCTTCCATGTAAAGTAGCCTTGTTTTTACACTGGCATCATGCAGCACATCAGGCAGTCCGTACAGCAGATGATAAGTTTTTCCGTGGCTGTCCAGATCCAATACAACCAGAGGAAAACCCAACAGGGTCAGGGCTGCCTGTTGGTTATTATCGGCTGACGCCAGCAAGAATGCGTCCCCATCAGGAGAGGCGAGCTGGGCGTAAGTATACAAGTTTAGTTCTGCGAGTGTTGCCAGATCGGACGGTGTTGTAAGTCCAATTCGGACTAACGCTGGCGAATCTACAGGCTCAATCGTATCACCTGGTATATCAACGCCGAAAGTCGAGAGCAGCACGACCAGACTGATCAGGATTGGCGACAAACGAAAACCCTTGCGGCAGGCAAATAACTGGTTGATGATCATAATAAATTTTTTCTTTGTGTTAACTTTGGTATCGTTGTTTGAGTAGTTCTTCATGCATCTGGAAATCGAATACCTTACCGAAAGAACGAACCAGTGCATCCATAACCCTTTCCATATTCGGTACCGGAGGGTTCAGTTCTGCCAGGCTGGTCTCGTGGTAGTCCGCTAACCCGCAGCCGATGATGCCCTCCCAGTAGCTCATATCCGGGTTTATGTTGAGTGCGAAGCCATGCCGAGAGATGCCCTTCACATCCACTTTCACCCCGATGGATGCTATCTTCCTTACAAAATTTTGAATTTCGTAACCTGTAAATTTTAATTCACAATCAACCCACACCCCTGTCAATCCTTCAACTTGCCTGCTCTCCATACCCAGTCTGCGCAGCGCGCCGATCAGAGCGATCTCCAGCTTGCGTAGATACCCGACGTAATCCACCTTGGGCAGTTGCGACCCCTCTGCGCCCGAACCTCCCTGGCACACGCCCACCCGCAGTCCGCCCGGCGCGAGCGGCAGCAGAGGATAGCCCACCAGCTGCCCCGGTCCGTGGTAGGTAACATCGCCACCACGGTCCACCCAGTGCACGCTGACCCCGCGTTTTTTTAATACAGAATCGTTCCAGAGCAGATTTTCCGCATGACTTTGACGCCCGAATGTATATGTGTGCGGGTGCTCCAACAGCAGCAGCGTTGGGGGGCGCTCGCCGGCTGCGATCTCGCCTGCCAGGGCATCCTGCAGCTTCCAGGCTCGATCATACGGCACCAGTCCCAAGCGGTGGATAATACAATATTTGCTCATAGTTTGAGTATAACTGTAAACATTGTAGCAGTGACTTGAGTAGCCGTATTAGACTCTCAGTGGTGTACAGAATTGCTCAGGTTACTCAGCACCGCTTGAAGCA
>JAUXFR010000036.1 GCA_030622805.1 Anaerolineae bacterium
AGAAGTTAGGTTGTGTAAGATCGGTTTTCTCAATGTCGTTAGTATTAGGGAATAATCTCGATATGCTCTTCAATTACATCGACGTCTGGCCACGAATTGTTTACCCAATTTGAAATCTTCTGTAAGTATCGTTGGGTATGCCCATTATCATTACTGACAAAAGCACAAGCTATCACTGCTTCCTGCCAGGCATCCTGGAAGTTAATCTCAGAAACCGAGATATTATAATCGCGCTGGAGACGGGCGAGCAAAGGTTTCAAACGGCTGCGTTTCTGTTTCAGGGAATTGCTGCCGGGCAGGTGAATGTGGAGAGTCAGGATGCCGATATGCATTGCATCAAATCCGGAGTGTCCAATCTGGGTTAGTGAATTTTTCTTCGACCAACATCTCGGTGCGATTGAGTTCGTTTGTGGTGAGTTCGGAGTTTTCTAACTGCAGATCTAACACTTCTGTAAACGCTTTCTCAAACGCCGCAGCTGCCGTCTGCCATGCCAGCTCGTGTCCCAGTATTTGTTCAGCAGTTGTGGCGCGTGCCAACAGGCGCCGTTCAGCATTTGAACGAGTTGCTGGATCTGGAAAGTGCAGCGCATCGATTATGCGTGTCAAATCACCTCCTAGCGGCAGCGAACCATGCTGCAGAACACCCTCCTTGCGCCTTGCCTGTGCGCTGCCGATCAACTTCTTTCCATTGCAGACAATCTCATAATCGGATGGGACCTCAAAACAAACAGGATTCTTTATCGGCGATTTTTGGATCCCATTTCTGTTCTTATTGTTTGAAGAACGTTTCCCCTTGACCGTGGCTGGAATAACTAGGAGGTGTAATGCTTTCAGGAGAGCCTGGGATAAATTACGGTAGCTCTCCAACACACCGCCTGACAGGCGTGGATCACTCTGGAGACCGATCACGGCGTATGTAAGTTCATCCGTATGAAGGATCGAGCGACCACCCGTGGGACGGCGAACGAGGTCCCAACCGTGAGATTGCAGCTGTTCTTGGTTTACATCTGCGAACGGTTGTGCATACCCCAGTGAGAGGCAGGGCGGGGTCCATGCGTATAGCCGAAGAGCGGGTGGTGATATTCCCTGCAAAACTGTTTCAAGAATTGCCTCATCGACAGCCATATTCCAGGCGCCTTTAGCGGGTGGGGTTCTTATTAATCGCCATGTAGTTTTCGCGAATCGATTCATGGATAAGCTGGGTTGGTTGGTGATGGGTAAGGATATGGAGGGGATGTCGGTTGGGGTGATGGAGATGGGTATGGCCCAGCAGGTGTTGAGGTGGCTGCAGGTTCGCCCGGAGTTGGGGTCGGTGTTAGTGTCGCTGGGGTTGGGATGATGGTTGGCGTTGGTGTTATCGTCCCTTGAAGTTTAAGTCTTGCCATAGTTGTAAATGGACTTCTGGAGTAGTTCCACCACAAATAAAGATATGTGTCTATTGCATTACGTTCATCACCAGCCAACTCGTATGCAAGACCCAGGTAGTAATAGTATGGATCACAGGTCCAGGTGGTTTCGCATCTCAATCCGGGGAATATTTGAAGATCAAGGAGCATTTTGACAATCAAGTTGGGGTCTACTCCAGCAAATAGAGCATCGCGCGCCGCATTCATTCCTTCTACGAATGGATCCCTGAATTCAAGTTTTATGATTGGGAATGTCAGATACGGTTCGGAAGTATCGGGGTCTCGCTCAAGACGTATCACGGTTGTTGAATCGATAATCACCACGGGGGGCTCAGAATCATCATAGTATGCGAATTCGGGCTTGTTAGAATAAATGGGTGTGACATACAGTCCTTTCTCGCTATCTGGTGAAAACGCAAGTATCCATAATGATAGTTCTTCGAGCGGTCGGTGCTGCACGGTAAACCAGCGCTCCGTTTGCCCATCCCGATCGAAGTCGAAATAACCCGATGCTCTTAAGGTTACACCTGACTGCCACAGGAATTCAACAGTATCCTGTTCATTTTCCCTTGAATGGGTGTTAATCAGGAAATCCAGGGCATGTTTAGCGTTGCAATCCTGTACCTTTGTGCAGGCAGCGTATAAATCCTCAGGTTTATTGTAAACAGATAGAAAGTCTTCAGCCTGGCTGACCCAGCGGCTGCCCGGGTCACCTGGATTTTCTGTAAGATCTGATAGATATTCAATGGCGATATCGGTGTTCCCAAGTTGTGCATGGTAGATTCCGAGCTTGTAACGCCACTCGTCGTTTGCTTCTGCCGGATACGGTTTGCCACCCGTGTCTGTCTCTGGGGGCCAGACCGGCAGCAGCATTTCCATAAGCTGGATGGCTGGTTCATAACCCCAGGTGCTGGCTGCATGGTTGGCGAGATTCTCACAGTAGCTGAGGGTCTGGGGATTAGGTTCGAAGGTGAATTGTGTGTCAACCAGCTCAAAGAACAGACCGCCCCAGCGATACTCCTGCCGGATTGTAACCGGACAGGCAGGGAAAACCCGCGTTTCAAAAAATAAGGCGTTTTCGTGTTGCTCGATTCTGGTTACGCCCCAATAGTTAATAAATCTCACACCAACTTTGAATGGCGCCACACTGGGGCGAAAATTTATCTCCGTTGGGGGAATTTCTGCCACATCGAAAATTATTGGGCGTTCAGCAGTGGTATCGTGTTTTGGCTTCAGATAATAGATCCCAATCTCTTGACCACCATCACCGGTCAGGTCACTGATGATTGAGCGGGTGTCTCGAACATTGATGAAATCAAATAAGTCTAGCAGGACATCGTATTGAAAAGCAGCGTTGGTTTCCAGCAGAACGATGTAACCACTTCCACTACCCCTGACATCGAGCAGGTAGCTCCTGATATATCCTGGAATTGGCTCAAGCTCGATCGTATACAGCGACATTCGAGGTTCATTCGAACTGAACCAGTTGCTCAAGTTCCAAATGTCTACATCACCCCGATTGAGTGCGTCAGTGATCAGCTTTCCGTATTCCTCGCTTGCCTGTGCATCACCAATCTGTGCCAGATCATAAGCCAAAGCCCACCGCCATTCGTCAGCCAGGGGCGAATCAGGGAAACGCAAGATCCCTTCTTTTTCGGCGATTGTCGCGTAAAAAAATGAGTCATAGTAAAGTTCGTTATTCTCTCCCCTTGAATCCTCTGGCAAGGTGTTCGGATAATCTTCCATCAGCGTGATCAAATAGTCAGCATTATCCGGGAACCAATCCACTAGTTGATAGGGATCTCCAATAATGGGTTGGGCTGGTGTGAGTGTGGGTGGACCGGATGGTGTTGTGGTAGACGTCGGGATGGCTGTCTTTGTCGGTGTGAGCGTGATGGTTGGTGTTGGGGTTGGTCTGAAAGTCCGGCTTGGCGAGGGCGTAAGTGTTATCGTGGGAAGAGGGGTTTCAGTCTTTGAGAGCACCTGTGTCGGGATCGGAGTGTTTGTAGCTTTCTCATTGACAGCGATTAACTTTGGGTATGCGAGAAGAATGAAAACAACAGCCAGGATCAGCAAAACCAGGATGATCAAGCTGCTTAACAAAATCTGGAGGCGTTTTGTCTCTGGGCTGGTCTGAGACATGGGTTATTCTAGCGCTTTAAAATCGGAAGCAGCTTTGGCTTCGATTTCTTCCGGCAATTCCTGCAGTGGAGGCATAAGTGTCCAGTGTGGGAAGTCAAACCAACGGGTGTATAAGGCTTTCAGCAGCGGTGGGGCGGGTGGATAACGCTCTAAGACACTGCGTGCAGAATTCAAGTGGATTTGAGTCGTTTGATCCTTTTCACCTCGCTGATAAGCGTCCCAAACCCTGCGGGAGTCGATCGAGTAAAGATTCGCTAACGCTGTAATACAACCAGAACCAGCGTGTTCTAAACAAAGACTAAGCAGCCGGTCATTGCCCGTCATGATCAGTAGATCAGAACCAAGCATCTCTCCCAGTTCCTGTGCGTAATGTGGGTCTCCTGAGGAATCTTTAACACCCGCAAAACGATCTGGGAAAGATTCCTTCAGGCGAACTAACAGCTCTATCGATATGCCAACGCCTGATAACGCGGGAATGTGATATGCAAATAAAGCCTCGCCAGGAGATACTGAACTTTCTAATAAATATTCAAACCAGGCGAATAAACCATCCTCCGATGTCCCTTTGTAATAATATGGGGGCAGCACCACGACACCATCCACACCCAATTCGAGCGCAGTTCTGGTTAATTTTTTGGTTTCAGTCAGGCTGGGTGTTCCGGTACCCGCTAACAATTGAAAATCCGGGTAAATTCCCTTAATTTCAACAGCTTTACCCAGCAAATTTAGTCTTTCCTCTGGCGAGAAAGAAGGGCCTTCGCCTGTAGTGCCGAATAAAAGCGCGCCGTGGCAGCCGCGGCTGGCGAGGAAATCCAACAGGGGGACAACATCCCCTAGTGCCAGGGATCGATCTTCGTTCAGTGGTGTGATCGCAGCCGCATAGATCCCGCTAAGATGCTTGAATATATTGCCTGACATAATGCCAGATTATACTGGATAAAACGTTCTCACATCAGCAAATCTCACAATACTCGAAGGTCTTCGCCTGAAATCTTGATTTTGCACATAGTCGAGATGATTACTTGCGAAATAATTGTGTTCCTGGTATAGTTATTGTGATTTTGATCGCATGCCATTTATTCCGAATTCTTGTTAGTAATCAACATAAAATAGCGGTAAGCGATGGAGAATGGAAATAATTACACTGTTATTTTTAAAGGTATTGCCCGAGTTACTTATAGATCGAATAATGTAAATACAAACCTCTTCCTGGTTATCTGGATATGATGAACACGGAAGATGTTTTATTTTATCGATACGGGTGATTTGTATTTTGTTCGGATAGGAGGTGAAAATAGTTATATTCATAGAATCGTTTACAATTAAAGCGTATCGTAGTAACACCTGAGTTATGATAATGATCCAAACCAACACCTGAAAGAAATTGAGTGATCTCAACTGCAGGGCATGAGAGGAGGAAAAGATTATGGTTGGCTGGTCCGGTCGCCGTAAAGCATTAACCATCTTGGCATTTATCCTGCCAACGATATTAGGTATTCTGGCATTCAATGTCTATCCGATGATCTTGAATTCCTATATATCGTTCACGAACAAAAATAAATTCCACCCCAATCCGGATTGTGAAAATCCACTAAACGATATACTCGTTCCAACCTGTTGGAATGTATTTGAAGAGAGCGCTCCTGTAGGATTGGGAGAACCGTTCACATTCGTAGAGCCGATCCTGGCAAATTACCAGAGGCTAATTGGAGATCTGTTTACACGGGATGCACTGCTTGCATTATTAACTATTATAGTTTGTTTGGTACCATTGTTTATCGCAGCAAGAGTTGATAAACGCTTCGATCAGCAAATGGAGCGTAAAGTGCCATCGGTAGTGGTTTGGCTGCTAGGGATTATGGCAGGCGCTATCCTGGCAGCCCTGTTAAACATCATGGCCTCGTTCGAGATATTGATGGCAACCGGGGATTTCTTTGTGGTTGTTTTCCGTACGATATTATTCGTGGTGCTGCGGGTGCCGTTCAGCTTTTTGCTCGGTCTTATTCTGGCCATCATTTTGAGCAACGAACATATGAAGGGACGGAGTTTTTTCCGAGTAGTATTGTTTCTCCCCTGGGCGGCTTCAACAGTGGCGATTTTAATGGCTTTGGTATGGCAATTCTTCTTTCGGGAACAGGGCACGATAAATCAGATCCTTTCTGTGATCGGCTATGATGGCAAAGTATGGCTTCAGGATCCTATATCTGCCTTTGGCATCGTCGTGTTGGTGGATGTCTGGTTTTCTTACCCATTTTTTATGATGGCAATTGGTGGAGCATTAACAGCCATTCCGAATGAGCTGTATGAAGCCGCAGATGTTGATGGAGCGGGTTGGTGGCCACAATTAAAGAATATAACCCTGCCTATGATCCGTCCCGCAATCTTACCAGCGATCGTGCTCACATCGATTACAGCATTTCAGATGTTCGGAACGGTGTGGGCTTTAACACAGGGAGGTCCAATTAAAGGCGCGGGTCAGCCAGGGTCAACAGAATTTGTGATGGTTTACGCATATAAACAGATTTTCCAGACACAGAATCATGGTCTGGCAACAGCTTTTGCAGTGATCGTGTTTTTCATGTTATTCGGTGCGACCTTATATAGTTTACGCATGACACGCATCACAAAAGGAGCGTTCGAATGATCCAAAAACCTTCTGTCCCAGCACGAATATTGTATTATGTCATCCTGGTCGTCGTTGCGATCATTGCCTTTTATCCGCTCTGGTTCGCGATTTTAGCCTCTGGAAGAGAAGGCAGTAGGCTTTACGCGCTGAACCTTCCAGGGATGTTCTTCCCGACTGAATGGACTTGGGAAAACTATCGCGTGATGCTTTTCGATAAACCCTTCCTGAGGTGGCTTCTTAATAGTTTAAAAGTGGCAAGCATAACGACCATCGCATCTTTGTTGATTTGTACATCGGCAGCTTTTGCCTTCTCGCGTTTCCGCTTTTGGGGAAGAGAGTTTGGTTTGATCTTCATGCTCGGGATCCAGGCATTTCCTGGGTTGCTCTCACTGGTCGCCATCGCACAACTGCTTACTGCAATGGGGCTGTATGGCAGTCACGTGGGATTAATTATGGCATACACCACCGGCACGTTGGTCTTTTCCACATGGAATCTCAAGGGTTACTTTGACACGATACCTATCGACCTCGAAGAAGCCGGTATGATCGATGGTGCATCGCCGGTCCAATCTTTTCTATTAATCGCACTGCCGCTAGCAAAACCGGCTTTGGCGGTCACCGCGCTGCTGGGTTTCATGGCGGGATGGGGTGACTTTGTTTTCGCCAGCGTACTGGTCCCAGCACCTGATGAAATGAAGCTTGCGGTACCTGCCCTTTATGGGTTGGCGAATCAGGCCGCGGTTCCCTGGGGATACTTCGCAGCTGGTGCTGTGATCGTTGTGATCCCAACATTGATTGTCTTCCTTTACTTACAGCAATATCTAGAATCTGGGCTAACCCTTGGAGGTGTGAAAGGTTAGTGGATGATTTTATTTTTGGCACCTTAGCTACCGATGCCAGGCGGTTAACGTATGAGCACGCTCTGAGGGCAGGTGTTACACATCGCAGCGCCCGGCACCCGCGCGACCCTTTGCCTGAAGATCCAGTCCAAATTGAACTGACGGTAGGCCCGGAACACTTTTGTGACCGGGCCTGGATCTATTTGTCAACAGACGGCTTGGATCCCGTCGGGGATCATGGAGCAGCCATTCACGGGCAGGCTATTCCCATGGAGCAGGTAGACGTAATCTGGGACAATCTGGAGTGGGGATACAGACGGCGTTTCCGGGCGATGATCCCAGAGCAGCCAGAAGGCACGGTAGTGCGTTATTACGTGACTGCTTGCGATACGTCTGGGAATGAGGTGCAATCAGATGGGGGTGCATATTATGCCTACTTTGTTGCCAATGATCCAACACCTGACTGGACATATGATGCGATCGTTTACCAAATTTTTGTCGATCGTTTCTATCCAGGAGATGCTCAAGACTGGAAGAATCCGGACACACCGTCCGGTTTTTATGGTGGTACTTTACGAGGCATACATGAAAAACTGGATGATATCATTGAGCTGGGCGTCAACACCCTGTGGCTATCTCCCATATTCCCCAGCCCTTCACATCACGGATATGATGCCACAGATTATTTTGACATCGAACCGCGTCTTGGCTCAAAAGAAGATCTGAAGGATTTGATCGATACAGCGCATGCGAGAGGCTTGCGTATTTTACTGGATTTTGTTCCTAACCATTGGTCTTTTCTGCATCCAAATTTCCAGTCAGCCATCAAGGATAAGAACAGCGAGCAGGTGAGCTGGTACAATTTTCAATCCTGGCCGGGGCAATATGAATCATTTTTTAGTGTAAAAAGCCTGCCGAAGATTAACCTGCGTAATTCAGAAGCGCGTGAGCATATCCTGGAAGCCGTCAAATACTGGCTGGATTTTGGCGTGGATGGCTTCCGGTTGGATTATGCTGTTGGTCCCACACGTGATTTCTGGGCCGATTTCCGCAAAATTACACGTGAAGCGAAACCTGATTGCTGGACATTTGGCGAGGTCGTTGAACCGCCCGATTCACAGCTTTCTTTCCAGGGTTTGATCGATGGTTGTCTGGATTTTATCCTGTTGGAGGCCCTTCGTCTGACATTTGCCTTTCGTCGTTGGGATGCCTCGCAGTTCACCTCCTTCCTGGACCGACATGAAGCTTATTTTCCTCCAGATTTCTCACGCCCATCTTTCCTGGATAACCATGACATGAATCGCTTCTTATGGGTTGCTCGAGGGGACAAACGTTTGCTTAAGCTGGCTGCCCTCTGCCAATTTACACTTGCTGGAGCACCGGTTATTTATTACGGCACGGAAGTAGGATTGTCACAGTTAAGGGATACTCGACAGGATGGGAAAGGCATCCTTGAAGAATCACGACTACCTATGCTATGGGGGGATGACCAGGACGGCGAGCTGTTGGAATACTATAAGAAATTAATTAAACTTCGACAACAGGAGCGTGGTCTGAGGTATGGGGCTCGACAAACAGTCAACATCCATAAAGATATCCTGGCTTATGAGCGCCGGTACGACGATCGTTCGTTGCTGATATTGATGAACCTCACAGAAGGTGAGACGATTATAGACCTGGATGGTTCCTGGAACCAGATGCTGATCGCTACGCAGCCTTGTTCACTGGAATATCGATCAGGAAGGTGTCACATATCCTTGC
>JAUXFR010000033.1 GCA_030622805.1 Anaerolineae bacterium
ATGAGCCGCACCTGCAAACCACTCGGGGAGCAAGGGCAGTCACCCCCGGTTTCTCACCCGTAGAACAATATGGGCAGAGCACAACCGACGCCCGGAGCGACATCTACGCCCTGGGTGCAACTCTGTACGCCGTTTTGACAGGCAATGTGCCGCCAGAAAGTATCCAACGTGTTGTTGATGACACACTGGTACCACCCCAGAGTATCAACACCCATATAACACCAGCAACCGCCAGCGTGATCATGCGCTCCATGCAGCTGGAACCACAAAATCGTTTCCAAAGCGCTGCTGAATTTAAATCCGCGCTAACAGTTCCAACTGCGCCAGCAGTGGTTATACCAACTGCCCGTGCACCTGTAATTCAACCTTCCGTAGTAAAACAGACCGCTCCTGCACCTAGGGGCATCCCCTGGGGCTGGATCGGCGGAGTCACCGGGCTGGCTGTTGTTATTGTACTGCTGGTGGTATTTGTGTTCAAAGACAGGTTTTTATCGAGTGAGCCAACACAGAGTGCTTCCATACCCGCGGAAGTCGTTGCAGTCCTTGCGAGTGACACACCGCCTGTTGAGACAATCACGCCAACTCCCACCCGCACACCTGCACCAACCTTGACATCAACCCGGACCACAGCACCAGAACCCGCTCATATCCAGGTAGAACCAACTTCCACTCCTCCTCCCACACTCTCACCAACGCGGCTCGAACCCCCCATGCTGGTGCTGGATGTCAATTCGAACTGCCGCGGCGGTCCCGATGCTGGCTATGAAATACTGCGCACCATGACCAAAGGTACAATCTTGGAAATACTCGGCAGGAACAACACCAGCCAATGGATATTGATAAAGATTGATGACCCATCAACCCGCAAGAAATTATGCTGGATCCATCACAGCAATGGTCACATCAGCGGTGATTCATCTCTGATGCCCGTTTGTTCATGGATCGGTGATGGTTACACCGAAAACCAGAGATGCACAACTGATTAGATTCACAAATTTAATCGGGCTATAATTATTTATACGCAATCAAGACTTCCAAGGGAAGAACACATATCCGAGGAGAACAAGAAAATGACCACCAACCAGTGTCCAAACTGCGGTGCAGCAAATACTCCCCAGGCTCGTTTTTGCGCGGACTGCGGCCAGGCAATACAGCCCAGGCAGGCAGCATCCTCCCAAAACACCTGCCCTCAGTGCGGAACCCCTTTGCGGGATCAGGCTCAATTTTGTCCATCCTGCGGATTAAACATAAGCGCAAAACCGTCAGGCGTGGGAATTCCTCAGGGACCTCAGACGCCCCTTCCTCCTGATGGAGCCACACAGGCGCTCGACGAACAGAGTATGGCGCCAACCATCGCCGTTCAGTGGATGGGAGGCGGCGTACAGAAGCATATTTTCGCGCAGCCTCAACTTTCAATCGGTCGCGCACCAGATAATGATCTGGTTATCGACCACCCCGCAGTTTCGGGGCATCACCTGCGCATGGAGAAGGGTACGGCAGGCATATCTATCACCGACCTGCAGAGCACCAACGGCACGCAATTAAATGGTCACCATATTACCCCAAATTCTCCCCACGCGATTCTTCCTGGCGATGTTATCCGCATCGGCGACCTGACCGGCAACTGGGTGGGACTCAAACTGGAGGGCGCTGGCGGTGATTCCATCCGTATGCGATCTCTGGACAGCCTCGACCTAACTCCCCTCACCAACATAACCATCGGTCGTGATCCCAACAGCAATCTGCACCTGGACCATCCTACGGTCTCCTACCACCACGCCGTAATCACCAGGCAGGATGGTGGCATGCAGATACGCGACCTGCGCAGCACCAACGGAACTTTCGTGAACGAAGCCCGCATCCATCAGGCGCCTTTAAAAACAGGTGACGTCGTCCAAATCGGTCCCTATAAGCTGGTTTACAACGCTCAAAAACAGAACATCGCTCCATCAATGAATCTTGGACACCGCCTGGACGCAATTAATCTGAGCCGGGAAGTCACCAAACGCAGTTCTGGGCTGAAGACAATGTTCCAGAAAAGGGAAAAAATTAAAATCCTGGACGACATCTCCATGTCCGTTCAGCCCGGTGATTTCATCGCCCTGGTTGGTGGCAGCGGGGCGGGAAAGAGTACGTTGATGAAAGCCATGAATGGTTTCGAACCCGCCAACCTGGGACAGATGCTGCTCGATGGCGAACCGCTGTACTCCAGGATCGATTTGTACCGCAACCAGATGGGATACGTCCCACAGGATGACATCATCCACCGCGAGCTGCCAGTCCGGCTGGCGCTCTGGTATTCGGCTAAACTTCGCCTTCCGGATGCGAAACCCGATGAGATCGATGCGCGTATTATGGACGCACTGGAATCCGTTGATATGGTAGAGCATGCCGACAAACCGGTCAGAGTGCTCAGTGGGGGTCAGCGAAAACGAGTCAGTATCGCCGTAGAACTGCTCGCCAATCCAACACTTTTCTTCCTCGACGAACCGACTTCCGGTCTGGACCCCGGTCTGGAAAAGAAGATGATGTATGACCTGAACCGCCTGGCGGATGAGGGACGTACGGTTGTGCTGGTCACCCACGCCACAGCCAATATCGAGCAGTGCAATTACGTTTCTTTCCTCTCCTGGGGTAAACAAGCCTATTTTGGTCCCCCGGACGATGCCAAACAGTTCTTCGGTGTGCAGGATTTCGCCGATATCTACCTGCGTCTTTCTGAGAATTACGATACCGCCAAGGGCAACCCTCCACCCTCCGAACTGCAGCCATATTATCAGCAAGCCGCACGCACCAACGGGTCCTCGGTCAGATCGGGTGATCTCTGGGCCGATCGCTTCCGTCAATCAAATATCTACCAAGAGCATGTCGCCAGCCGCCAGACCAACATGGTCACAGGTGGCGCGGTCGGCAGTCTGCCCTCTGCCCAACCAAAACGCGCTCGCGACAACGCCTTCCGTCAGACCTGGATCCTGGCGCGTCGCATGTTTGACCTGATCCGCAATGACCCTCGCACAATGGGAATCCTGCTGTTGATGATGCCTTTCATTGCCCTGCTGTTTGGTCTTGTCAGTTCCGAGCGTGATCTGGTCGACGGGGTGCTTGTAACCAGCCAGAATGTCTACTCCGAAGCTGTTCTCGATGAAGGGCGAGACGGTAGCTGGTATGTTATGACTCAGCTATCGATCGAAGAAGAGCTAACAGCGCAACTCGAAGGCGAACCGGTAGACGCAGAGATGTCGCACACCCCTTATATGGACTCAAAAATGCTGCTGGTGATGATTGGACTGGCCATGACTCAGGGCGGAACATTCGCTGCGGCTTACGAAATTGTTAAAGAACGCGCTATATTTAAACGTGAGCGCGCTATAAATCTGAAGGTCTCTGCTTATGTCCTCTCTAAAATCTTAATCCTGGCGCTGTTTGCCCTCGTGCAGGTTGCACTGGTAGTAGTTATCCTTGGATTATTTATCGACCTGGGATACGAGTCTATCTTACTGCCAGAGGGATATCAGGAGTTGTTCGTTACCCTGTACATGGCCGTACTGGCTAGTATCTGTCTCGGTCTTTTCATCTCAGCTGTTGTGCCCAACACCGACATCGTGCTTTATATCATTCTGGCACAGCTCTTCATCCAGATCATCTTATCCGGCGCCCTTTTCCCGCTCCCCAGCAACCCCGCTTCCTACGCTACTCCTGGATATTGGGCAATGAACTCTTTGGGATCTCAGGTCAATCTGAATAACCTCAACGAACTCGGTACCAGTTGTAAAGTCGTGGATATCCCACCCATGCCGGGGCAAACTGACGAAGCCACGACTGATATCGTTTGTGCCGAAGCACAAGCGCCAGAGTCGGAAGACGATTTTCTAGACTCACTGGGTTTCTCCAAAGAACACATTCTGCTCACGTGGGGTGCGTTGGGCATCCAGGCTGTTATCTGGACTGGATTGACGGTTGTTGTACTTGTCCGAAAGAAGATAGAGTGACGATGGATATCAAGAATCTCGTTAATTCGAGTCACCCCAGGTCTACTGCATTAACATTTTCAGTAAGCATATCCTTACTTCGGTTCTAAATGCCGTGTCATTCTGTCAACTTTGCGGGAATCAGATACACGGTCGTGGTAAAAGTGTCCATCACCCAGACTGGTCGCACGATCTAACCCTGCGGTTATGTGTGGATTGCTACCAGAATAAGCCGCACTGCCAGGTGTGCGGCATCCCGATCGATAACGCAGCAGGACTCGGTATCTGCCCTACTTGTTCAGTATCCGTGTCCCTCTGTCTTGCCTGCGGGAAACCGATCTTTCAAGAATATGTCGAGATCGATGGCATCGGTATTTACTGTGTTAACTGTTATCATGACAGGTCACTTTGCGATGTGTGTGGTGCTCCCCTGACCGACGATCGCTGGCAGCTCTCTGATGGTCGCATTTCCTGCGCTCACTGCCATGCCACAGCGGTTTATGATCCTCAGGAAGCATCCGCTCTATATGATGAGATGAAAACGACCGTTCGTAATATTCTGGGGCTCCAGATCAACATTCCAACCGGGCTTGCTCTTGTCGACCGGGATCAATTAGAAGGGATCATCCACAAGCAGATTAAAAACCATCCCCACGCCGCTGGTGAAGAATTATTGGATCCCCACAAAACCCTGGGCATTTACACCCGTCGCGGCATACGGCGCGGTATCTACGTCCAGAACGGGCTGCCCCGCACGCTGCTGCTGCAGATCGCCGCACACGAGTTCGCCCACGCCTGGCAGGGTGAAAACTGCCCGCTTCTGCGTGATCTCACAATCCGTGAGGGGTTCGCCGAGTGGGTTTCTTATAAAGTCCTGGGAGCCTACGGCTTGACACAACAGCAGGAGCGAATAAAAAACCGTACAGATGTCTACGGAACGGGTCTGAATTGGGCGCTTGCATTGGAGAAGGAAACTGGCTCTGCGGGCGTGATAGATGCCTGCCGGAGCGCAGAACAATAGGTAGCCGATATGACAGAGTCTCCACCAGTCTCGCTTACACACGCTCTCGCCACCCCTCTCGTGCCAGTGACAGGCGAAAAGCGCCTGTTGTACACGCTGCTCGAGTTGCAGGGCGAGCAGGTGAAAAACACTCTGCCAGTCAACATTGGTTTGATCATTGACGGCAGCGATTCGATGCGCATCCGTCTGGTCACCGACCAGCAGTTTGCCCAGCTAGCCAGGTCGGGTCAGGCGCGGGAGGTGATGACGGACGGTGTACCCGCTTACCAGATCACGGCTGTTACAAACGACATCATCAAGCAGTACCCACGCCGACTGGACTATGTTTCCGAAGCGCTGCGCATCGCAGGCGAGTTCCTGCGCCCTATCGACCGCTTTGCTGTGACTGCTTTCGCTGACGAAGCACTTACTTTGATCCCCTCGTCTTCTGGCACAGAGCGAACCCGTCTCCGTCAGGCAGCACGTGAATTGGAGTATCTCAGTTTGGGGGAGGGTACCAACATAGCAGCCGGTCTGGCTTCAGCATTCTCAGAAATTCACCCCCACCAGAATCAGAAGTTTGCCAATCGACTCATCCTGCTCACCGACGGACACACCCGCAATGTGGATGAATGCTACAATTGGGCACGAAGGGCGCGCGACAACCGCCTGCCATTGACCACCATGGGGGTTGGCAGTGAGTTCAACGAAGATCTGCTCATCCCTTTGGCGGAGATCACTGGCGGCAACGCATACTACATCGAATCGCCCGACCAGATTCCGGACGCCTTTCGCAAAGAGCTGGGGTTTGCCTTCCGTATCTGCCTGCGCGATCTTAACCTGCATCTGCATCTGGTGGATGAGGTTTCGCTTCGTAACACTTACCGGGTAGCGCCCGAATTGGGATCAATCGTCCGCGAAAAAAAGACCAACGGACACCACACGTTCCCACTTGGAGACTACGACCCTGCGATGCCTGTCGCCCTGCTGCTTGAGTTCATCATCCCTGGTTGGGACATCGGCGTACACACTATCGCCAGTACCAACCTTTCATGGCAGGACCCGGATAAGCAGGGCTCAACAACAAACTCCAGCCAGGATATACAGGTTCAGATAGTTGGTGCCCCAAAAACAGAAGAAAACCAGCGTGTGCTGAATCTGGTCGAAAGAGTCGGTGCTTACAAATTTGGTATGCGCTCTCTGGAGATCGCACGCGAAGGTGCCGAGCGGGAAGATGCCACCATGCGTCTGCGTCAGGCTTCCACACGCCTGCACGAATTAGGAGAGCACACCCTGGCAGATCACCTTTCCCTTCAGGCAGACCTGCTGAAAAAAACCGGCAGTCTGGATCCAGACATCACCAAAAAAATGCGCTACCAGACCCGCCACCTGGTACGCAACGTGCCAGACCCGCCCCAGGACATAATTGGACAATGATTTTGTTAATCACTCCGTGGTTATCTCGATGCCAACGTGATATCATGAAGTAAGGAGAACTAAAGTGTCAAACGCTCTCGAACTTTCCAGCCTCTGCAGCCGTTCATCCGTACCGGTCTTGCAGCAGCCGCAGCAGATTTACGTACTGACCGAGTTATACCCCGCCGCCACCACAGCCAAACAGCGCCTGCCCCTTAACTTCGCCCTGCTGCTCGACCACAGTGGCTCCATGTCCGGTGACAAACTCCGCACCATGAAACAGGCCGTCAACCGCATCATCGACCAGCTCACAGAAGGGGATATACTCTCCATTGTGACCTTCGAGACCCGCTCAAAAGTACTGTTTCCCGCCGGTCCTGTGCTCACCAAAGACGAAATCAAACACAAAGTCGATCGCATCCAGGAAGCCGGTGGCACCAACATGGCACCCGCGCTGTGTGAAGGTATCAACCAGGTGCGCCAGCACCACGCACCGGACCGCATCAACCGGGTGATCTTGCTCACCGATGGCGAAGCCACCGACAAAGATGACGACTCCCGACGCGAAGCCGATCAGGCCGGTGAGCATGACATCCCCATAATCGGGCTCGGTTTTGGTCGTGACTGGAACGAGGACTTCATTATCGAACTGGCAGATCGCAGCCTCTTAGCACATCCGGGTTCAGGAAGCGGCATTGTCGAATACATTCCCTCCCCCGACGACGCTGTCACCATCTTCCAGCAGGTCTTCCAATCCATGCAGGTCGTCGCGCAGGACGTGACCGTCAACCTGCGCATGGTGCAGGGATTGGAAGCACATCGCGTCTGGCAGGTTATGCCGGTAATAAAAGATCTCGGTCCTGGCGTGACCCAGGGACGAGCTATCGTCATCCCTGTCGGTGAGTTGGAGAAAGGTGGCGCCGCCTACCTGGCAGAGATAATGCTCCCCAGGCGTCCCGCCGGGTTGGTGCGTATCGCCCAGACGGACGCCGCTTACACCCTGCCTGACGGAGAAAGCGGGCGCCAATCAGTCGATCTGATTATCAGCTACAGCGAAGATCCTTCTGCTGTAGGTCAATTAGACCAATACGTAATGAACGTGGTCGAAAAGGTGCAGGCTTTCAAGCTCCAGACCCAGGCGCTGGATGAAGCCGATCGAGGTGATTTGAAAGGCGCAACCCAGAAACTGCGCCAGGCGGTCACAATTCTGCTCTCGCAGGGTGAAACAGGACTTGCAGATCAAATGCAGCAGGAAGCCGACCGCTTGGCAGCCTCGGGAAAGATATCTAATGAAGGCAGGAAAACCATAAAATTGACCAGCAGGAAAACGGTCAAACTCTCGGAGGAATAAGATGACGACAACTTGCCCACATTGCGGAAACGCTGTACGTCCCGGCGCTCGTTTTTGCGGAAGCTGTGGAGAAACCTTAGAAGCTGATCAGGTCACTACCACATACCATGACCGCAAAGCCACTTGTCCCCACTGCGGTATGCCCGTACGTGCCGATGCCAGGTTTTGCCCCAGCTGCGGTGAGGCGATCACCACCATAGCTGTATCTGCCACCGCCGAGGACGAATCTGCAGAGCCAGCCCAAACTCCTGCAGAGACTCCCCCCGTAGTGGGAACCCCGCCTCCCGCCACGCCGCCCTCCGAGCCAACCGCTGGCACTCCAGCCCCCAGAAGGAACTGGCTCCTGATCATCATACTCGTGATCATGTTTGTCATTGTGCTGGTTATGGGTGGCTACGTGGCTTGGGAAAAAGGCTGGTTTGGGCTGGGTGGCACACAGACTCCTACCACGTCTGTCACATCGACCGCATTACTTACACCGTCGCCAACTGAAGAAGCTGCAGAAATGGGCACCCCCACACTTACGCCCGAGGGAACCCCGCAAACCACAGAAACACTGCCCCCAACACCTACTACCCAAGCGACAATCGTGATCGAAGAGGATTTCGAAACAGACCTGGGGCAGAACTGGATCGTATGGGGCACACCCGAACCACAGGTGGTCCAGGGATTGACAAACTTCCTGGATCTCGATGCCGCCCCGCGCGCTGCCGGCGTGACATCTAAAGCGCTTTTTGCCCTCTCCCCCAACATGCAGATCAGCTTCGAAGCGGCTCTAAAAGATAGTACTCCGGACGATATCCTGTCAATGGACTGGGATCCGGTAGAGATTATTCGCCAACCGGGAGAAGCGCCGGCACCACTGCATTTAGACCTTGGCGAAGACGGATTCACCCTGGTTGTATCCGGCAGAACCGTGTGCAAAGAGCCCATACCAGACAATAATAATCACACATACACAATACAACTCGATAACAACCTGATCTCCTTTCAGGTGGATGGACAACAGGTTTGCCCACCGGTCACCATTGACATACCCCTTGGCGAAGGACGCATCGCCTTCGCTGGCCGCGGTCGCATCGATAACATTCTTGTAGCTCAATAGCAGCGTTCTTTATCCCGTGATGCCGAGTAGGAGAATCGAAATGCCCGATACAAACAACTGTCCCCACTGCGGTCAAGCTCATCGGGAAAGCGCGCGTTTTTGCCCAAACACCGGTCTGCCTATCGTATTCGACGTAGTCGAAGTCGTATCACCAGATATCCCCATCG
>JAUXFR010000006.1 GCA_030622805.1 Anaerolineae bacterium
ATCCTTCTACCACTCACCACGGGACTGCCACCCCCGTGACATACCCTCAAATCATTTTTCTGGAGTAATAACTTGGCAAATATAAAATCGCAAATAAAACGTAATAAGCAGAACGAAAAAAGGCGCATTCGTAATCGTGTATACCGTGGTCGGGCGCGCACATATATAAAGAACGCCCGTCTGGAGATCGAGGAAGGCAACGCGGATGAAGCACGCAAGGCAACGCTGATGGCTATCAGCGCCCTGGATAAAGCAACCCAAAAAGGTGTTATCCACAGGAACAATGCTGCCAGACGTAAGAGCCGTTTAATGAAGCATCTTGCTGCACTTGATAAAAAGACCGCTGATTAATATCTTCATTGATAATATGAATCCGAATATGGGAGCAAGTGCAGCTCCCATTTTTTGTTAACCATAGCCATCATCTGTTATAATTCCATCGCTTAAACAACCTTGCTTCCCACAAAATCGATGCGAGCATCACGGGATTTGGAATCTCTCATGTTCGAAACTGAACAAAAAATTATAGAGAAAAAAATACAAGATTACTACAGGGATAATTCCCTGCCAGAACTTGACGAATTCAAGTGGGTGCCCGTACCTTTCAGTGGAGAATGGGGTATATCTACTTCGTTCTTCCAGACAGCCGCTTTGGAAGCTCGCCAGCGTGCCAATATTGAGCAAAAATTACCACCAGTTCCACAACGAGCACAAGAAATTGCTGCTGGTCTGGCAGACTATCTCGGTACGCCTGCTGGATTTTCACGCGTTGAAGCCGTCAAAGGCTATATCAATTTATATTTTTCGACCGAAGTTTACAGCGCTCGGGTTATCGATCTCGTTTTGGAACGTGGTCAGAGTTTCGGATGCAGCGCACCCAATGACAAATTGGTAATGGTTGAATTTTCTCAGCCCAACACACATAAAGCATTCCATGTCGCACACCTACGCAGTATGATCTATGGCGATGTGCTATGCCGCTTAATGGAATGTGCTGGATATGGTGTCGTGCGCGCGAATTATTATGGCGATATTGGTTTGCATGTGATCAAATGGTTATGGAATTATATAAAATACCACGCAGGTGAACGCCCAACAGAAGATGCGACACGCTGGATGGGCGACATGTATGCAGAAGCCACTCGTCGATTGGAAGAGAACCCAGATTTGGAAAGCGAAGTGCGCGATATCTATGCCAGGTGGGATGAAGGCGATCCGGAGGTGGTCGCCCTGTGGCAAGAAACAAGGCAGTGGTCGCTGGATGGTTTCCAGAGTATGTATGACATACTCGATATACACTTCGACCGGGTTTATTCCAACAGCGAGGCAGAAAAACCTGGCAAGCTTTTCGTCGATGAGCTGATCGAAAATGGCATCGCAGAGGATGAACGACCTGAAGGACCGGTGATCGTACGTATTGACGATCAGCTCGGGCTCGAGAAAGAAAAATATCGCGTTCTGGTGATCCTGCGTTCAGATGGAACTGCCCTGTATTCGACGGAAGATCTGGCTCTGGCAAGGATTAAGTTCAGGGAATATCCACTTGAAAAGTCATTTTATGTCGTGGATGTACGCCAGTCGCTGCACTTCCAGCAGGTATTTAAGACCCTCGAGATCGCTGGCTATCCCTGGGCGACGAAATGCAAGCATCTACCTTATGAACTGGTAAACCTGCCGGGAAACGTAGTCATGGCTTCCCGGGAGGGCACCGTCGTCCTGCTCGAAGATTTGATCAGAGAATCCACAAGCCGGGCGCTGGAGCTTGTCGAACAGAAAAATCCACAATTAGCCAGCGAAAAAAAAGAAGAGATTGCCAGAGCGGTTGGTATCGGTGCGATAAAATTCCCGCTTCTCTCACGTGAGAGTAAAAAAGTTGTTACTTTCGACTGGGAACAGGCACTGGATTTCAACGGACAGGCAGCGCCGTATATCCAATACGCTCATGTACGTGCGAATAGCATTCTCAGCCGATCTATGCAGCCAATACCCGCCCCTCTATTACCGCAGCATGTGCTGGAACCATCTGAAGTTGAGTTGATTGATTATCTTTCTCGGATGTCAGCAGAAGTTGTACGAGCTTCAGAAGAATTTAAACCATTGATAATTACCAATCTGGCATACAACACTGCGCGCGTTTTCAATGAATTTTACATGAATTGCCCTGTCCTGAAGGCAGAACCACATATTCGTGATTTTCGCCTTCGATTGGTCGCAGCAACAAAACAGGTACTTGCGAACGAGCTTGACCTGCTCGGAATTTCTGCACCCGAAATAATGTGATCCAGAGGAGAAGGTATAAAGAGAAAAGGCTATTCACACAATAACACATGTGCCTGCTCTCATTCCTCTTTATTTTCTGATAATTCTAACAAGAAGGAGCTTATATTGAACATGTCACCGATCCGAATAATCATCATGGGCGCAGCAGGACGCGATTTCCATAACTTCAACGTGTATTTCAGGGACAATTCGGAATATCAAGTGGTCGCCTTCACAGCGACACAGATACCTGATATTGAAGGGAGGACGTACCCAGCTGAACTGGCTGGAAAGCTGTATCCGAATGGGATTCCCATCTATCACGAATCCGATCTCGAAAACCTGATTTTGGAACATCAAATCGACCAGGTAATCTTCGCCTACAGTGATGTACCCCACAATTATGTCATGTACAAAGCCTCGCTCGTGCTCGCAGCAGGGGCAGACTTTCGCCTGATGGGTGTAAGAGTAACCCAGATCAAATCTTCCAAACCAGTCATAGCTGTCTGCGCAGTACGAACCGGTTCTGGTAAAAGTCAAACATCACGTCGTGTGTCAAAAATATTGAGAAATCTTGGTTACCGGGTTGCAGCCGTACGACACCCGATGCCCTACGGAGACCTGGTTAAACAGACTGTTCAGCGCTTTGCGACCTATGAAGACCTGGAGATACACAATTGCACAATCGAAGAGCGCGAAGAGTATGAACCGCATATTGAAAACGGTGTGATCGTTTATGCAGGAGTCGATTACGAGCAGATCCTGCGCCAGGCAGAGAAGGAAGTAGACATTGTGTTGTGGGATGGTGGCAATAACGATCTCTCATTTTACGTATCCGATTTGCTGATCGTTGTTGCAGACCCACACCGCCCCGGTCACGAGTTGACATACTATCCTGGTGAAACGAATTCTCGCCTGGCAGATGTTATTGTGATCAATAAAGTAGATACTGCTGCACCTGAAAATGTGATTACGGTCCGGGAAAACATTCGCCAGGAGAATCCCGATGCTATTTTCATCGAGGCTGCTTCGCCGCTTTTCGTTGACGATCCGGCTGCCATCCAGGGTAAACGTGTGCTTGTAATCGAGGATGGTCCAACTCTCACCCATGGAGAGATGGCGTATGGCGCCGGCTGGGTTGCTGCTTGTCGCTTTGGCGCAGCCGAAATCATCGATCCACGCCCTTATGCCGTAGGCTCGATATTGGATACCTATGCGAAATATCCGACTACTGGAAAAGTGCTGCCGGCAATGGGCTATGGGCAGCAGCAAATCAAAGAACTTGGAGAGACCATCAACAGCGCTGATGTTGATCTGGTGATCATCGGGACTCCGATTGATCTGACGCGTATCGTCAAGATTGACAAACCCACGCAGCGAGTTCGCTACGAACTCCAGGAGATCGGTCAGCCAACTCTTGAAGACATTATCCGGGAAAAATTTGGCGCGAAATAATCCATGCCTTCGCTAGACTGGTCGTCGAAATCTTCACATATTCCTATCCAATCTTCTCTGGAGCTGGACAGCGTTATTTACCCGAACGGTCAGGGATACGATACCGCCCACAGGACTGGATTCCCACCTGATCAACTGATATTGGGCGACAATCTGGCAGTTATGTCCGCTTTATTACAAGAGTACGAAGGGCGGATCGACCTGATCTACGCAGATCCGCCTTTCTTCACAAACCGGCGATACAAAGCAAGAATTGGCAGGGGAGAAGATTCTCGCAAACCGGAGCAGTGGAAGCTGGCTGAGGGATACCCGGATCACTGGTCAGACATCGAGGCATACCTGGATATGCTGTATCCAAGGCTAAACTTGATGTATCGGCTTCTCTCTCCTTCTGGAACCCTTTATCTCCACCTGGATTGGCATGCAAATTCATACGCACGTTTGCTTATGGACGAAATATTCGGTGCTGACCGTTTACTCAACGAAATTATTTGGGTTTACCATGGTCCATCGCCAATCCGAAGCGCATTCAATCGCAAACATGACTCCATCTTATCTTATACGAAAAGCAAAGAATATACATTTAATGTAGACGATGTCCGCCAGCCCTACGATCCAAAAACAATAAAGACTTTCGCTTCTTCATCCAAAGCTGGGTTCGGTAAAGTACCCAACCTGGAACGCGGGAAAGTACCGGAGGATTGGTGGTATTTTCCAGTCGTCGCGCGTTTGCACAATGAGCGCACTGGATACCCCACTCAAAAACCGGAAGCATTGATGGAACGCATTATCCTTGCTTCATCGAACGAGGGTGATATTGTGGCTGATTTTTTCTGTGGATCGGGCACAACACCCGCTGTTGCCGCTAAATTAGGTCGCACTTATATTGCCACCGACGCATCCTGGCGTGCTGTCCACACAACCCGCGCGCGCCTTATTCGATACAATTCACCGCCATTTCGCATGCTTCATGAAGGAAGAACACCTTACCCACTCACCCACTTCCCCACCAATGCACGACCTTATCCATTTCAGCTGTCCAAAGAAAGTATCAAACTCAGTAATCAGGCTATAGATTCGCTTGACTACTGGGAGGTGGATCCCGCCTGGAACGAGAAGATATTCCTGAGCAGCGCCCAGGCCCTCCTTCCGCTTAAAAAAGGAAGCATCCCATTAGAATTGGATCTGCCAGTCAGGTCAGATCAGAAGACAATATGCGCTCGTTCGGTCAACCTCCAAGGTGAACAAACCCAGTTTCTTTTAGCGTCTGACTGATGTCGCACAATCACAACCACAACACAACTCGAAACATCCGAACCGCGTTTCTGCTCAATCTCTCATTCGCTTTGTTGGAGATCTTCGGGGGTATCTGGACCAACAGTCTGGCGATTTTATCGGATGCGATCCACGACCTGGGAGATAGTTTCTCCCTCGGTCTGGCCTGGTACCTGGAGAAGTACTCCGAAAAGGGACGCGACAGCACTTTTACTTATGGTTATCGGCGCTTCTCACTGCTCGGCGCCTTGATCAATACAATCGTCCTGATTGTAGGCTCGATCTTTATCCTGGTTAATGCCATACCTCGATTGTTGAACCCCGAACCGACAAACGCCCAGGGGATGATTATCTTTGCCCTCGTAGGAATCGCAATCAATGGATTGGCGGTGCTTAGATTACGCAGTTCCAAATCGATGAATGCTCGTGTGGTTGCACTCCATCTAATCGAGGACGTTTTCGGTTGGGTAGCTGTATTAATCATGAGTATTATTCTGCTCTTCACCGACTACTACATACTCGACCCAATCCTATCTATCCTTTTTACAGGATTCATCCTGTATAACGTAGTGAAAAATCTCCGCAAAACACTATCTCTATTTCTTCAAGCAGCACCTGAGACCATGGATATCCACCAGATAGAACAGCAACTTCTATCTCTGGAGCAGGTTCAATCCACACACCACACCCACATCTGGTCCCTGGACGGCGAACACCACGTACTGTCAACTCACGTTGTTCTCGCAGATGATGTCTCTAAAAATGACCTGCTTTGTGTGCGTGAAGAGATAAAGTTCAAACTCAAGCAATTTGACCTCTCCCACTCCACCATCGAGATCGAGTTCGGGGAAGATGACTGTATGATGATAGATGAATTGGCATAAACTTCGAAATAGGTAGTTATCCATTATGAAACTCTTTGTACCTGGACGTATCTGTTTATTTGGAGAACACAGCGATTGGGCCGGCGGCTACCGGCGCATAAACATCGATATTGAAAACGGTTACACCCTGATCACCGGGACCAACCAGGGGATATACGCCGAAGTTGAACAACATCCCACTTCACTTGTGCTGACATCAACTACAACAGACGGCGAACAGCTCGGTCCTGTTGAGATTCCCATGCAGCAAGAACAACTTTTAGAGGTTGCGCAGAATGGGGGATATTGGAGCTACATCGCTGGTGTAGCCTACCAGGTGCTGACCCATTACCACGTGCGCGGTTTGGTGATCAATAACTATAAGACCGACCTACCCATCCAGAAGGGTCTTTCATCCAGTGCGGCGATATGTGTCCTGACCGCACGTGCCTTCAACCGTATATACGATTTAAAATTGACCATTCGTGGTGAGATGGAGCTCGCATATATGGGTGAAATCACGACGCCATCCCGCTGTGGTCGAATGGATCAAGGTTGCGCCTTCGGTAATCGACCTGTGTTGATGACGTTCGACGGCGACAGGTTGGATACGCAGGAATTACAGGTGAGCGATGACCTGCATCTGGTCATCGTTGATCTGCAGTCCAAAAAAGACACCATGGAAATCCTCAATCGACTGAACCGCTGCTACCCAATCGCAGAGAATGACATAGAACGCGGCGTTCAGGAGCTGTTGGGACCAATCAACAAACGTATTGTGCATCAAGCGATCCAGTTCTTAAAGGAAAGTGATGCCGAACGCCTGGGCAATCTGATGGTTGAAGCCCAGACCTTTTTCGACCACTATGCAACTCCCGCCTGTCCGGAGGAGCTGACTGCGCCGGTACTGCATAAGGTACTTGATTATGAGCCCTTGACCCCGCATATCTGGGGCGGCAAAGGAATCGGTTCTCAGGGAGATGGCACAGCTCAGATCATCGCAAAATCACAGGAAGACCAGCAAGCTGTTATTGAAATCCTGAACCGTGATCTGAGTTTACCCGCTTTATCGCTCAACATCCGTCAGGGACAGAAAGTAAGAAAAGCCTTAATACCAGCAGCGGGTTTCGGAACACGGCTGTTCCCCGCATCAAAGGCAACCAAAAAAGAGCTCTTCCCAATCATTGACCAGGATGGAATCGCAAAACCTGCGATTCTGCTGATCGTTGAAGAAGCCCTGGAAGCTGGAATCGAAGAGGTGCTAATCATCGTCCAGGAAGAGGATCTGGATGAATTTCAGTCCTTCTTCAACAGCCAGGTTTCAATAGAGAATTTCAACAAACTATCCAACAGGTTTCAGGCGTACGCCAGGCGCATACTTGAGATCGGTCGCAGCGTTAGCTTCATCATACAAACTGCGCAGGAAGGCTTCGGGCATGCCGTATACTCCGCACATGAAGCCATAGGCGACGAACCGTTCCTGCTTATGCTTGGCGACCATCTTTATCGCTCAGAAGGAGGGCAGTCCTGCGCCCGTCAGTTGATGGAAACCTATCACAAGCACCGAATCAGCGTGCTGGGATTGAGGCGTACACCAGAAGATGAAATCGCAAATTTTGGCACAATCGCCGGCGTCTGGCTTGAGGAAGGGCAACTCCTGAATGTTACGGAATTCGCCGAAAAACCCAACCTGGACTACGCACGACATAACCTGCGCGTTCCCAACCTGGCTGAAGATGAGTACCTGACGGTATTCGGTCAATACATCATCAGACCTAAGATCTTCGATTACCTGGAAGAGAATATTCGTAATAATGTTCGAGAGCGCGGTGAATTCCAGCTCACATCCTCATTGGATCGCCTGCGTCAGGAAGATGGCTTTTTAGGAATGGTTATGGAAGGTCGTCGTTTTGATATCGGTCTTCCTCATCACTATCTGGAAACTCTCCAGACTTATAGCAAATCGTGATCCAGGATTTTTCTCCCCTGATCATAGCGCTCATCTATGAACTTCTTCTGACATGAACCATTCCAGAAACAAACGCTGGGCGTTCAGGAACATCGATGATGAATTGCTTTGGGACATTATCAAGAGCAGCTCATCCCCATGCAGACTCCCCGCAGATTATCGGGAAATCAATCCTATTAAGTTCACAAACCATGCAGGCGATCCGGTCTCAGTGGGCGAATCGCTAAAATTCTTGTACGCCGATAGTCTCGTTGTTGTTAAGGGAGAACAGATCATCAACGAGCAGTACTTCAATGGTATGACAGAAAGCACAGCGCATATATTGTTTTCTGCCAGTAAGCCATTCGCTGGCGCCATCATCGCCATCCTGATCCGAGATCATGCACTCGCAGGTGAAAATGATCTAATTACAACCTATCTGCCAGAACTCAAAGACACAGCGTTCAAGGATGTGTCGATCCGTCATCTTCTGGACATGCAGAGCGGGATAGACATCCATGACCTGGAAGATCCCCGCGAAATAGAGCGTGCCAGCGGATACGCCGTTCCAGTTGGGGATGAATCCATCTCAACAGTCCTCCGTAAATTTCAAAATAAAAAATATCCGGCAGGAGTTAAGACAGACTACCTGTCTATTAACACGGATCTTCTCAGCCTGCTCGCTGCACGCGTAACTGGAAAACCCGCCGCGGTGCTGCTGCAAGATTTGTTGTTTGAATCAATGGGTATAGAGTTCACTGCCTATCTGTTAAAAGACCAGAAGGGTGTGAATGCGCTCTCCGGTGGATTGGTGCTCACAGTACGCGATTTGGTTAAATTGGGTGTCCTGCTGCTGAACGATGGCGTCTTACATGGAAATCAGGTACTGCCCAAAGGATACATAAAACAAATAATCGATACTGCCGAACCTGAGAAGTGGGTTGGAAGCTGGATCGCACAGCTTACTCCGCAGGTAAAAGCTTATCGATCTTGTTTGTATATTTGCTCGGACAATTTCGACAACGATTCATTCTTCGCCGTTGGCAATTATGGAAATGCCCTGTATATTAATACGCGAAACAAAGTAGTCATCGCTTTGCAGTCTTCCTATCCTTCCGCGGTAGACATCCCACGTTTCACGACCAAAATGAACATGCTCAAGGCAATCGCTAATGGGATATAAAGCAGGGTTGAGTCAAAGTCAAAGCACTGCTCCAGGAAGTAAATATGGCATACGATGAAAAGCTTGAGGATTGGGTTCTCAATGGCGTCGAGTTTGCCAGAACGCTTCCAGCAAAGTAAGTCGAGAATTATCCCTATCCGGATTACTGAGAAACGAACAGCACTGAATTATCTGAATATGATGCCAGAAGAACGCAAGACGCCATGGAGTGGAAGACACGCAGGTAAAGATCAGCTTAGAACTTTAATATGGACGACTTTAAAAGAACAGGGGGGGTCGCTGGGTGAGCCATATGGGCATATACCAAATTTTATCGGCTCAGATCTGGCTGCAGCACGCCTGGCAGAGCTGTCAATATGGAAAGATGCAAAAACAATCAAGTGCAACCCGGACACAGCCCAACTTCCAGTTAGAGTACGCGCGCTGCAGGATGGAAAGCTTCTATATATGGCGGTCCCACGCCTGACAGACGTACGCTGCTTTATAGAATTCAGCTCTGAAGGTTTATCAAGAAATCGAATTGACCCGGAACGCGCGCTGAGCGCCCACCAAGCGGTTAAATATGGTAGGCTGGTGATGTTCGAAGAAATGGAGCCAATCGATCTGGTCGTAACCGGCTGTGTGGCGGTAACTCCTGGTGGTGGACGCACCGGTAAAGGTGCCGGTTTTGCTGACCTGGAGTTAGGTATGCTGCGTGAATTCGACCTGGTGACCCAAAAAACGCCCATCATTACAACAGTCCACGAACTTCAAATCATATACGATGACGTGCTTCCAATGCAAGTTCACGATTCCCCTCTTGATTGGATCATTACGCCCGATCACGTCATCGAAACCAACACCAGCTATCCTCAGCCGACCGGCCTGGATTGGGAAATCATACGTACAGATCAATTTGAATCCATACCGATTCTGAGGGTGCTGCGAGATCGATCCGGTAGATAATGGAAATATTACCAACACAGCGCAGGTTCATCTTATCCATAGCCATAATCACCGGCATACTACTGGTGACAATGTTCCTTTTCTTCGGTCCCACTGATAACTGGGCCTGGGACCCGTCCTTCTATTATGCCCAGGTGCGTTCTCCAATCATTGATGATGACTTAAATTTCTACAATGACACGAACACATCTGGCGTTGAAACAGCTCCGACGGCTACCGGTTTACAACCAACAACTTACCCAATAGGTCCTGCAATCCTCTGGTCACCCTTTTTTCTTGCCGCCCATATTCTGGTCACCCGGTTCTTCCCGGCTTATGCAGACGGTTTATCTGCTCCATACATTGCGTTCGTATCCATCGGAACGATATTCTACGCATTGTTAGGGATGCTGATCAACTATAAAATGCTGCGCAGCCTCAGCGACAAGTTTACCTCAATCTTAACCTGCGCGATGTGTGTTGCCGCAACCCCCCTGTTTTTCTTCATTTTCCGCCAGCCTATCACCGCGCATACAACAACACTGCTGCTATCGGCATTGATCCTCTGGGTCTTTCTTATGCTTGACGAGGGTCAATTACCAATTCAAGTAAGTGGATTGCTTTTCGGGGTCTTTTTGGGTTTGCTGTTCATCAATCGCTGGTCAGGGATTTTCCTGGGTGTGTTTCCAATGATATATTACCTGGTCCAGATTAAAAAGAGGTTTGATAAGAATAAGCTCTCCACATTGATACCAATACTGATTCAAATCGCCATCTTCATAGCAGTCTTCGCCATAACCATCTCTCCCCAGATCATTCTATGGTACCGCCTGCACAATCGCTTGCTGATCATTCCCCAGAGTCCCAGGAGCTGGATTACCGAACTGAGAGATCAGAACATTCACAACATCTTTATTCACACAAACCGGGGAATGTTATTTTGGGCGCCCTTCATGCTGGTCGGTTTGCTGGGTATATTCTGGATCAAAAATCCCAGACTCCGATTGGGCTCCATCCTGACCATTGTCCTGCTGCTCTTGCTGCTGGGTTTACGTGAAGATTGGTTCGGTGGTGGCTTGTATGGGACGCGCTATTTTCTTGAAGTACTGCCAATCATCGCGCTGGGTTTTGTCTCGTTGTGGTCGTCCATTCGCCTGAGGATGACTTTGAAAAATTCTGCGCTGGTTGTTTTTTCCATAATAACGATCGGGCAGCAATTTGTCCTGATGCACGCGGTGGAATTTGGGATCGAGCCAGGCTGGATTAACCTCCCCGCATACTTGGAAGGCAAGCCTGTTGGTCTTAGATTTCAATGGGAAAGTTTATTCCGTTTAATTCGTAATCCACGGGAATGGTTCCTGCCACGCCCTTATGTCGCCCAGGATCACCAGACGATTTTTGTAAATATATTGGATGGTACACGTAAACTTTCCGATTATTTCATCCAACTGATTACAATCACCATCGTCCCATTTTTGATGGTCGTGTTTGGGTTTATCACTAAATCGATGAAGAGAAACTATCTCCCCCTGATAGCTATACTAGTTCTTGGATTAATGGTTACCTGGTCGGTTTTTCTTCTTCTCGTTGGCTAGATATTCCCAGGCACTCACACATCGAGGCGGTATCCAACGCCACGTACTGTTATCAAATACTCTGGATTGCGTGGATCAACCTCGATCGCATGACGCAGCCAGCTGATGTGTACATCCAGCGTGCGGGTATCCCCAATATAATCCGTTTCCCATATCTGCCTGAATAGCTGCTCACGTCTGATAACTTCGCCAGGTCTTTCCATAAACGCCTTAAGCAGAAGTATCAATCGCGGTGTTAAGCGTGATTCGTTTTTCTGACAGACCACTTTCTTCCGCTCAAGATCCAGGCGGATCGGACCAGCACGCATGATCTGCTCACCCTCTCCGGGCAGTATCCGTTCAATACGATTATATAATTTCCTGATTGTGAACGGCATGGTCAGGATAATATCCGCACAGAAATCTTCCGGATAATGGGAATTTTGATCAGCAATCACCAGGATGGGTAGATCATTTGCCTGGCTATGCAAGGACTTACAGATTCGAGAACCATTGCTGCGCATCGACAATGCATTGAGGACAACCAGGTCTGGTCCGACATCAGATAAACACGCCAGAGCCTGCGAGCCGGTTTGAACCGTCTCTATATGATAACCTTTCTTCCGCAGTCCTGGAATAAATGCTGGACTGTTAGCCCGTGTTCCTTCAATCCACAATAATATTGCCATCAATAAAGCCGTTCAATCATTGGAACGCTCGTCCCTAAAGAGATATTACCAGGTGCTTGCCCGCAACGCTCATGGTTGGTTAATTCATTATAATAGCATAACAGTAAATGAGCAACACCTTTTTGTCCAAATTCTTTAACATTTAAAAAATTCACTTCAATGAGCGCCTCCCTCATTGCGCCAATCTATACCCCATGTTAGAATACAAAACACAAGAGCCGGACTCTGGAGGCGTGTATGAATGATATGATCGAAGTAGAGATTGACAGCATTCGAGTCAGCTTGATGTCTCAACAAAGGATTGTAATCCTAAGAGAACGGGATGAGGAACGCTATCTTCCGATCTGGATTGGCGTATACGAAGCAGAAGCCATCACAATTGCGCTGCAGGAGGTTGAAGTCGCTCGTCCGCTCACACATGACTTGTTAAAAGACGTATTCCAACAATTGGATGCAAGGGTCATCAGAGTCGAAGTCATATCTCTACGTGAAGATACATTCTACGGGAATATTGTTGCAGAAGTAAACGGAAGGACATTGAACATCGACTCACGACCTTCCGATGCACTGGCGATTGCCGTTCGCACACACGTCCCAATTATGGTCTCCGATGATGTAATGACAGCAGCCGGTATCATCCCAGAAGAAGATTTACAACAAGAGGAAGCTGTGGAAGGTGAGGGAGATTTTCCAGAATCTGAGGTTGAAATTGGTGAAGAACGGTTGTCCCTATTTGAAGACTTTCTGGAACAACTTGATAAGGATAAAAGCGAAGATCAAGATTCTGCAGATGACAAAGAACCTGAATAAAGTATAATCATTCAGGTTCCACGGACTCATCACCAATCACAATCCTGCTTCTCTCATTATCCAGGATATCGAAGAAAATTTAAAAAATCCCTGGCGACTTTCAAGAATATCCCTGCTTTTATACTGGAATTCATCCCGAAAAAACCGGAAGAAGCGTTTATCCCAATGTCAGAATTCCCTCCACTCGAAGAAGCAACAACTACGGGTCTCCAAATCGTTCCACACAGCCGGGAGGCCGAAGAAGCCGTTTTAGGCTCGGTTTTAATCAACCCTGAAGCTTATTTTGATGTTGTTCAATTCTTGCAGACAGATGATTTTTACATCCACAGACACCGCTGGATATGGGAAGCTTTCAATCATCTGAACGAACAGCGAGTGCCAATAGACATCCTTACAGTCTCTGAAGAACTTGAACAGATGGGGCATATTGCAGAAGTTGGCGGTGCGGCATATCTTACGACGCTGATCAACAACGTCCCGACATCCTTGCATGCAGAAGCATACGGACATCGGGTCGAGGAGACTTCGATTAGAAGGCGTATGCTGGACGCTGCCAACGATATCGCAAAACTGGCATATCAACAGGATACCAGCGTTGAGACCGTCATGGATGAGGCAGAAAAGTCGATCTTTGGGGTGAGCGAACGCAGATTGACGCGCGATCTGCAGCCAATTAAGGAAGTACTCAACGAAGTCTACGACCGAATCGATCTGCTCTACAGGCGGGATGATGAGATGTACGGCGTACCGACA
>JAUXFR010000102.1 GCA_030622805.1 Anaerolineae bacterium
CCCACTTCGCCGGATCATCCACTACATCTCCCCAGTCTTCCAAAAGCAGCTCAGACCAATCTTCTGGGCGATGGCTTTTTATTTCGATGGCAATCACTGGTGGGTTAGGCATACTGCCCTCAAAAGTCATGAAAGGCATTGTCGTCTCTCCACCGACGACCACAGACTTTGTACGTGTGCCACCTTCTGCACTTGTGGCACCCAGGACCACTTCACGAACCTGACCTTCCCATTGTTCTTTAAGAATCTCAGTTTTTGTGTCCTCGCTTATCCAGGGTTGATCGGGCGGCAGTTCAACTTTCTTAACTTCCTCTGCAGGAACAGCAGGTACAACCGCTGACGCTTCCACCACTAACGCAGATGGAGCCGTGGGCGCTGGTTGGATTTGTAAGGATGCCGAATCCAATCCGCCCAGCTCAGCTAAAGCGGCGATTAACGCACGGCGCAAGATTTCGACTGCATGTTCGGCTCGATCGACAGGAACCGCGACTCCTTCTACAGGTGGTATCTCTGGCTTTGCTGGTACTGCTGGTTCTGGTGCGGTTTCGATAGTTTCAGGTTCAGCAGGACGTTCGTGTTCTGCACCTTCGACTTTCGCTTCAGCTTCGACCATTGCGGCTTCCACTACAGCTTCAGCCTTGGCAATAACTTCCGCTGCTGGCTCTGGTTCAGGAGCAGCTTTCGCCTCCATCGGTCCCATATCCAGCGCCGGATGGTCCTTCTCTTTAACCCATTCTTCCAGCTCCTCGACTGTGGTAGCTGAATTCCCGTCCGCAATCCTCTCAATCAGATCAGGGATACCCTCTCGCTCTGCTACAGCTTTAAACTCATCAGCCATACTCTCTTTCAGCACACTGCTCATCCAAACCACACGCTGCAAGCCTCCATCAGCAGAGATAAATTTGGGGCTGATTAGATAATACTTGCCAACACCCATTACACCTGGGGTCTGCAGCCCTCCCCCAGCAATACCTGCCAGTGTACTGAAGGTCATTCCGGCTGGCGTCATACCTATATCTTCTCGGCTGACAATCATCACACCGTTAACTTCCGGAATTACCATAACGATGCACTCAAAACAGCCGCAGGCCGTCATTGGGTTCTCCATAATGGAGTACATAGAAACTTCCTGGACGACACCATGTGATCCAACTCTAGCATAGTCGTTTGTACCCTGCCAATATCCCATGTCCAAGTCTAGGACCTTACCCAGCTTAATCGGTTGATTAGGACCTGTAGGATTAATGCTAAAGGATGCTTTACAGTCTAACCAGTTGTAAGCACCGCATAAACCCAACCGCTCAGGGCTGACTACACAGACATGGTCAGGTGCGAACGACTGACACAAGGTGCACGAGTAGAATTCATCAACGGTATTGTCAGTCATATCAGCCAGACGCTTATTGCGAAAGTCATAAGCTTCTCGCGCTTTGTTCAACCATTCCTGGATCAGATCTGGCTCAGTGAAAATCTTAACCTGAACTTTATCAACAATCGCTCCAAAATCGTTTTTGAAGCGCGCGTGCAGTATTTTCCCAAAGTGCTCCAAATTGAAACCCTTCTCCGTCGCTCCATTAGAGATACGGATCCAGGCAATGTCACGTTGACCGATGTGCTGAATACCAGATGCACCGTTGATAAAGTAGTGAATCTGGCGCTCGAGCACAGGTTCAAAGTCGTCCTGCATTTTCCGACCTGCTACCTCGACGAGGATGCCCATATCCATGGCTCCCTTTTCCTCGACACTATCGAAACCAGGTCCGATAACTTCAACTTTCCCATCTACAATTTCGTCAATTGGAGCCATACGGAGATACTCGAAGCAGCGAGAGTATTTCCCACCGAACTCAACCCGCATGTCTGCTTTTCGGACAACTTCTCCCTCGAAAGCTGGTCCGTAAGGTATCGGTACCGGTACTTCTGTCAGGGTAATTTTGACCCCTCGTACCTCGATACACTTTTGCACCAATCGCTCTGCGCGCTCCAGGTCATCTTTCCCTTCGATTTCTTCAAACGGCATGGAGACAACATGCTCGTAAGTCGTGACTCCTGTTGGTAAAATTTCAGGGATCACAGTATCAGCGATTACCGGGAAGCCGTAATTGATCGCGCCAGCAGCGGCTGCGTATTTCAGATCATCTACTTCACCCAATGCAAGCACAAATGCAAATACGCGTGCGCGATTATATAGTAAGATATCCCGTGCCTGTCCCGCTTTCAATCCACCAAAAGTCAATGCAGACCGAGTAGCGAATCCCAGAGCATAAATTGCGCTGATCGTATCCGTACCGAAAGGTACTGTGTAGGTGTCATATCCCAATTCCACGCCTTCTTCAATAAGCTGGTGGATAATACTGCGCCCATTGACATTTCCGGAGAGGAATGTGAGTATATTCCTCTTCTGCAGTTCCCTTACAATTTGGACCGCGCCCTCATTGGATTTGGCCGCGCCAACGATAGCCGCAAACCCTGGCATACGCCCATCCACGAGCTGGATACCCCATGAACGCAGTTGGATATCATCTATAGGTCCGTTCAAGTGACCGACCAGTCCGACACCATTATCTGAGTACGAAGTTCCTCCTGCCAATTCAAATCCTGGCATCGGTTCAGGTTGTAAGCCGTATACAAACCGGATTGCTTCTATCGTTTCCGCAGCTAGCAACGTGGCCATGCCGCTATCTAATGTTTCCCCTAAGTACGGGGTCCAGTGTTTGTTTGAAGGCATTGGATGCAGCAACTGGCGCGCTTGTTCCAATATTGGTTTAAATTGACCCAGGGTGGTAATTTCAACACCGGTCATGCCATAAATTGTAGGCAAGAAATATCCCGTGTTGGGAAAGGAAACCGGTGTATCAGGTCCTTTTTCAACCAAACCTTTTTGGAGCATAATTTCCGCTTCGGTTACCAGTGCATTCGCACCTCGAATAGCACGGGTTGCTATATATCTAGACATCTATAAACCTCCTCCCAGGAACTATAACCTAATCCGCTGCCACGCCATAAACAGCCGCTCGGCGCTCGGCAAACGGTAATTCTTCCAATTCAAGCATGCGCGCATCGCCGCTCTGACCATAGCGTTCTGGATCGTATTCCGGCAATCCGAGATCGGCGCGCTTCTTATCGATATGCTCCAAGGACTTACGGACCATTTCATCAGGATCAGGGATGAACTCCATCTTACCCCCATACAACTCCTCCCACCCCTCACTAATAAATTTGGCGACCACATCACTATCAGAAACTCTATCAGGCATACCGCTGACAGGCGATGATCCCCCAAAGATAACATATACACCAGATGCAACACAATAGGTGCCAATCGAAAGAGCTTTCTCGCTCATCCACTCTGGAGCCAGACCAACGGCAGGCACCTGGTCTATATCATCACCCAGACCCCCCTCCTCAACTACTTGAGACAGCACGGTCAGGATGCGCGAGTTGTCTACGCACGAACCCATATGCAACACTGGTGGAATACCAATGGTTTCACAGATCTCACGCAGACCCGGTCCAACTTGATCTAAACCGGCTTCACCCAGTAAGTGTCCCACTTTAGCTGAAGCGATGGCACCACAACCGGTCTCCACAATCAAAACATCTTGCTTAAGCAGCTGTTCTGCAACGTAAGTATGCAGGTAATCTTGGGTGCTGCGAGGATTATTACAGCCAACTATGGCTGCAACACCCCGAATTCGCCCTGACATTACAGCATCATTGAGCGGTCGGAAAGAAGCGCGATAGGAACCACCCAGCATGTAATTTATATACTCATGTGAGAACCCGGGTATCAGGTCTTCAGTCGCGTCTGGTATTTGAATTTCGCCACGATTCTTATAGTTGTCAATCGCTGTGCGTAATATTTGCTTGGCGATCGTCAGCGCCTTGTGCTCATCAAACTCAATGTGCATGGCGCCTTTGATTTTTACTTTCGGTGATGTTGTAATAATTTGAGTATGGAAATTACTTGCCAGGTTTGTCAAAGCCTGCATAATACACTGCACATCTACAACCATAGCCTCAACCGCACCAGTCAAAATGGACAATTCCTGATGCAGGAAATTACCCGCAGCGGGAATACCCTGCCGCATCAATATCTCATTGGCAGTGCAGCATATGCCTGATAACGCAACGCCTTCTGCGCCAGCCGCTTTTGCGTATTCGATAATCTCGGGATCCTGGGATGCTGCGACCACCATCTGACTCAGGGTTGGTTCATGACCGTGTACTACAACATTCACCATATCCTTTTTTAAAACGCCTAGATTAGCTTGTCCGAGTATCGGTGCAGGCGTGCCAAAAAGGATATCTGATACATCTGTTGCTATCAGACTGCCTCCCCAACCATCTCCAATAGCTGTACGAACAGCATGCTGCAAGATATGCTCTGGGTCCTGATCGTCTCCGATATGGGTACGGTGCAGGCATTCAACAATCTCACGATCTACGCCGCGCGGCATTACACCCGTATCTTCCCATACTTTCTGGCGTTTTTCTGGTGCACGAATAACCGGAATCACCTTTCCATGCTGCTGCCCAAATTGGGCAATATACAGATCCGCCAAATCGTTAGCGATCTCCTTCGGTGAGCGGTCTTCAATCGGAATGTCGTAATACGACGCTACCATACGTAATTTCGCTACATCACGAATCATGTAGCCCTCAGTTTCGTCGTTTGCCACAGCTTTGAGAGTAAGCGCCATATCACGCCCATGATCGGAGTGAGCGGCAGCACCAGCAGCTATCCCGCGTATCAAGTTGCGAGCCTGAATTGTGTCAAGGGTTGCCCCGCAAACTCCTGTCTGACCGTCTTTCGTCAGGCGACAAGGTCCCATGCTGCAAATTTTACAGCACATCCCAGCCGATCCAATATTACATGGCACCATCTCGTCTGCCCGGGAAAATGCTGTACCGATACCAAGTTCATCAGCCCTATACAGCATTTCTTGGGCAGCCGGATCGATGGTATGTTCTTCGTGAGTCCTTTTCTTTCTAGCCATCTGTTAATCCTCCATTGTAGTTTTAATCACACCCATTCCAGGACAGTTCCATAACGGTCGCCCGGAAAAACTGATGTTTTGAGCAAAACCGACTTCATTTTGTGCCGTCTCAAACACTTCCGTGTGCCGGAAATATGAAGGTACATCGTCCGCCAAATAAGCCGCGACATCTGCCTCAATCGGGATAGGCAGCTCCCCAAGATAGCCATATTCACTTAACTTATTTTCAATCTCTTGATTGGTGATCTTCTCAGGGTCATATAAGACTTCAACCATATGAAAGGCGCTGCTCGCATAAACATCCTCAACCCCTGGGAGCTCTAAGATTATTCGACGCACCTCTTGAACATGGTGATCACCATACATTGCGGGAACTTCGTAAGAGATGGTTTCCACAGACTTCCTCCTTATAGATTTAGGTTTCTATCTGAATTTTGATAACAATTTTCTTCACCAACGATTTTCAAAGGTAATCTCAGACTTACTCCTTTAGTAATAATCAGCTTGTGAAAAATTCTACGTACTCTTACTCCTCTTTATAGCAAACTTGTCACCTGCTGACAAGTGACAAATATTACTATTTATATGAGGTTATTCGTCTTGTTAGGGGGATTATTGACTAAATATGCTTGACCACAATAAGCCGGTTAGGATCAGCAATTGTTTTCAATTATTCTACATGAAAACATATAATGGCGGGGGAGGGATTTGAACCCACGACCAAGGGCTTATGGGCTTCTGACTCTCCTGTGGAGAGTTGGAATCTCTACC
>JAUXFR010000123.1 GCA_030622805.1 Anaerolineae bacterium
ATCGACATTCATATGGGGAGGTTGATTATATTGGAGAATTAATGAAGAGCAGTGGAAACTAGCGTATGTATCGGCGCTGATCAGCGTATGTTTATAGGAACTGTTCTGCGAAATGGCAGGCAACATGATGACCGGGGCGCATCTCTCGCAACTCAGGCTCTTCTTGAGAGCAGATCTCTTGAGAAATTGGGCAGCGAGGATGGAAACGACAACCCGAAGGTGGGTTGATTGGATTTGGAATTTCACCCTCGGGCATGGGTTGGGTTCTGCGTTCTTTTGGATTCGGAACCGGAACCGCTGCTAACAGTGCCTGGGTGTATGGATGTAATGGGTATGCATAAATTTCGCGTAAATCGCCGACTTCTGCGATTCTGCCCAGGTAAAGGATGCCGATCCGATCGCAGATATATTTTGCGGTTGCCAGGTCGTGAGTGATATATAGATATGTCAGGTTGAGTTCATCCTTCAACTGCACCATCAAATCCAGGAGTAAGGCACGCACGCTGACATCGGCCATAGCGATTGGTTCATCAGCCAGGATAAGGTCCGGGTTGGTGATCAGCGCTCTAGCAATCACGACCCTCTGCCGTTGACCGCCGGATATCTGGTGCGGGTATTTGTTATAAAAAAATTCCGGTGGTGTCAGACCAACTTTAACCATGATCTCCATAGTCAAATCACGATGAGCGGAGGACTTTTCAGGATAATGGATTTTTAGTCCGTGTGAAACCGAATCACCCAGCGTCATGCGCGGGTTCAGGGAGGCCATCGGATCCTGAAAGATCACCTGCATACGGCGTCGAAGCCTGCGCAGCTCCTCGTTATCCAGCCAACTCAGGTCTGTGCCGTCGAAGCAAACTGTACCTTCGGTAGGTTTTTCCAAACCGATTACCAGCCTGCCAATGGTGGTTTTGCCACTTCCACTCTCTCCAGCCAGACCGAAAACCTCTCCCCGGCGAATATAAAAAGAGACATCATCCACTGCTCGCACGAAATCCCTGCTGCGTGATAGCATCGTGTCAAGGAAACCCGTCTGAACCGGGAACCATTTCTTTAAATTATGGACTTCAACAAGGTTGTCCCAATCTGCCTGTATACAGGGGCTTTGTTCTTTTTTCATGCCGTCACCATTATTGGATGTGCTGCTTCTTCCGGCTGGTCTTGGAAAAGCCAGCAGTTAACCAAACGCCCTTGCTTGGTCTCTAATAGTTCAGGTTGGATCCGGGCGCAGATTGGAATGGCTTGCGGGCAGCGTGGGTGAAAACGACATCCAGAAGGAGGTTGTGTCAAGTTGGGAGGTTCTCCTGGCATTTTATACAGTTCTTCCTGATCATCAAGCCTTATACTGGGGACAGATCGTAGAAGTCCCTGTGTATAAGGGTGCATGGGATCTTCAAATACATCATTGATAGGACCGATCTCAGCGAAACGACCGGCATACATTACTGCAATGCGATCAGCGATCTCCGCTACCAGAGCGATGTTGTGTGTGATCATCAAAATGGTCACACCGAACTCGTCTCGAATCTCTCTCAACTGATCTACAAGATTGGCTTCCACGATTACATCCAGGGAAGTTGTGGCCTCGTCAGCGATTATTAAGTGAGCATTCAGTACAAGACCGAGCCCGACCATAACCCGCTGGCGCATACCGCCTGAAAGTTGGTGAGGGTAATCGGTAAGACGTCTTTTCTGGATACCCAGGCGTTCGATTAAAGATGTGATTCGGTCAGTTATATTCGCTTTTTTAGTTTTTGGTTCGTGGACTTCAATGGCCTCGATCATATGCTCGTCCACACGCTGCACCGGGTTCAGGGAGGTCATCGGATCCTGGAAGATCATGCTTGTGCGGCGACCTCGAAAATCACGCATCTGCTTGTCGCTGTACTCCATGATATCTTCGCCATTGAAAATGACCTGACCCCCTGTAATCTCACCGGGTGATTTGATCATGCGCATGAGGGCTTTACCGAGGGTGCTTTTTCCGCAGCCGCTTTCTCCTACCAGTCCCAGAATTTCTCCGCGGTAGATATCAAAAGATACGTCATCAACTGCGCTGACTGATCCCAGTCGGGTGCCATATGTAACATAAAGGTTTCGTATTTGAACTAATACATCTTTTTCATTTGCCATCGTTTACAATTCCGACAACCGAGGGTTGAGGATCTCTGACAGGCTTTCACCCAACATGCTGAACGAAAGCGTTACCAGGCTGACCATTAAGCCCGGAAAAGCGATCAACCACCATGCCCGCCGCACATAATCCTGCCCGCGTGCCAGGTCAATGCCCCAGTCAGGTGTATCTGGCGGTAAACCGAGCCCCAGAAAGCTCAAAGCCGCCTGGGTCAGGATGGCGTCAGCCACATTCACCGAGAAGATGATCACAACCGATGGGATCACTTTGGGGAATATGTAGTGTACAAGGATTGTACTACCCTTCGCTCCTAGACTACGGGCAGCCTCAACATAAAGCTCGGATTTAACGGAGAGCACCTGTCCGCGCACGATGCGATAGTAGGTCGGTATGTAAAGCACCGCGATGGCTACAATCACGTTCCCGATCCCTGCTCCAAGCACGGCTGCGATAGAGATCGCCAGGATCAGACCGGGAAATGAATACAAACTATCCATTACGAGGGTCAGTCCACGGTCCAGCGTTCCGCCAATGTATGCGCTGATCAAGCCAAGCGGAACACCAAACATGATCGCTACGATCGCTGAGCTGAGACCAACGATCAGGGCGATACGCGTGCCCCATATGGTGCGGCTCAATACATCCTGCCCGATCTGGTTGGTGCCCATCACGAATCCCTTATCTGCTTCGACGCGCAGTCCGCCGAGTATTTCAACGCCTGTGAAGTTTTCTACAACGCCTGCCAACTCATCCGGTGAGGCAATATAACCGTCAATTTCACCGTTTTCTAATGCCGCCAGACCCTCTTCAATGCTCTCAAAACGTTGGGGACGCGGTTGGTATTGCGAGCCTTCTCCGGCTGCCTGCGATTCGGCGTTTAACGCGCCTACTACTTCACGAAAAGCCTGGCTGGCAGGGCTGCCGATAACGAAACCGATGTTGTTATCTCTGTTTGCTATTTGTTTGAATTCCACAACACCGGAATCGGTTCTGATCACCAATACGTATGCTGATGGTGGTTCACCTGGTGCCAGGAGTGAAGGTCCGACTTCTGCGCGAGGGTCATAAGGTGCAAACCATTGTGGAAAAATCCCTACAATGATGATGAACAGTAAAAGAACTGCGCTTACGACGACAAACCACCAGTCTCCACCGTACCATTTGCGCGCTATGAATATCCGCCGGACGAAACCTACCTGGTCCAGGTCCAGCTGCCATTGGGGGATTTCTGTTGCTGTCGACGCTTTCTTCTCGGGGCTATTTTGTTGTTCTGTCATAGAATCGGGGGAAGAATTCCTTTAAATTTTCAGACGGTCAATGATGTTTTACCGGGCATCATGCTTGAATAAATAAAATTAATAACGGATTCGTGGATCAATAAATGCGTATAGGACATCCATGACTACGCTGATGACGGCGACGAACAGGGCAAATACACCAATGGTCGCCTGGACTGCGTTGTAATCACGCAGCTGGATGCGGGTCACAAGGTAGCGACCCATCCCGGGCCAGGAAAACGTGGTTTCTGTCAGTACGGCACCCGCTAAGAGGATAGCGAACTGCAGCCCGATCAGTGTCAGGATGGGGATAAAGGTATTGCGTAAGGCGTGCCGGTAGTGAAGCTTGTTCTCAGGGATGCCGCGCGCCCGACCAGCGGTGATGAAATCCGATTCCTGCGCCTCGATCATGTTAACTCGCGTCAGTCGGATAAATACGCCGGTGAGCGCCAGACCTAAGGTAAGAGCAGGCAGTATCAGATGTGCGATTGTTGATCGCAGCGCTGCCCAGTTTTGGGTTAAGATTGAGTCAATGATGTAGAAATTTGTGGGCGACTCGAATGTTACCAGCAGCAACGGATCCAGGCGTCCGGCGATGGGTAGAATGTTGAGACGGACTGAAAATATGATCTGGAAGATTAAGCCCATAACGAAAATTGGAATTGAGTAGATGGCTATACTGAATAGGCGGATGCCGTAATCCTGAGCTTTCTTGCGTTTTTTTGCTGCATAAGCTCCGGCGAATATACCGAAAAAAGCTGTGAAAAGCATGGCAGGGATCGTCAGCTCTATCGTCGCGGGCAACTTCTCTGCCAGCTCATCTTTAATGGGGCGTTCACCCATGGTGAGTGCGTTTCCAAAATCCAGTGTGATCATCTGCCACAGGAATTCATAATACTGCTGGTAGAGTGGTTTGTTTAGCCCCAACCGTTCGGCGATAATTTCGACTTGCTCTTCCGTGGCTTTTGGACCCAGTTCGGAGCGAATCGGATCACCGGGCAATATTCGCATAATGAAGAATACCATGGTGATCAGAATGAGCACCATCGGGATGGTAAGCAGGGCGCGAGTGATTAAGAAATTACGTAAAGATGAAGACATTCACAGAACTCCTGGCATTACATAAACCGTGGGGGCGAGGATTCCGAAGCGGGGCTTCGGGGCTCGCCCCCACGGAGTAAGCTCACGTAGTAGGGCACTTTTATCCCAGACTTATCTGCTTACACATTTAATAAGCAGGGAAAAGTGACTACTCTTCACCACCAATTACGTATGCGTGATTGAGTACCAGATAGCGCAAAGCGGGTGCGTCAATCTTCACCACGGTTACAGCTTCAACATTCTGCAAGCGAGCTGCTTCGACGGCGCCGAGGATACGCCAGGCGATGTCGATCTCACCGGCTTCCACGGCGTTGCTCATTGTGGTGGGGTCGGCGAAGTAGCGGATGATCACGGTTTCAATCTGTGGCTTGTCATCGCCGAAGTAGGTTGGGTTGGCTTTAAGCACCATTTGTTCGCCTGGAGTATAGGATTCCATGCGGTACGGCCCGATACCATCCAGTTCCACCGGATAGGTTACCAGTTCTGTATCGGGGAACTGATTGGGGTTGGATGGGATGAACGGAGCGGTAGCTGCTAAA
>JAUXFR010000015.1 GCA_030622805.1 Anaerolineae bacterium
GCGTTTGTGAACCACCCGGAAGTGATTGATGTTTTAAGCCACGGCAGCGTCAAATCCAGCGTCGAATTTAAGAACAACATCCGCGTTCAGCTTTGGGTGCATCCTCTACAGCGCTTTGGCACAGCGCTGCAGTACGTAACAGGGTCAAAGGATCACAACGTTCGATTGCGCGAGCTGGCGCTAAAGCAGGGACTGTCTTTATCAGATCAGGCGTTCACTCGGGATGACGGCGGTGAGATCCTGTGTGCCAGCGAAGAGGAGGTCTATGGTTTGTTAGGAATGCCCGTCATCCCACCGGAGCTTCGTGAGGACCGCGGAGAAGTGCAGGCGGCTCTGAAGGGTGAACTACCGCATTTGATTAGAATTGGGGACATTGTGGCTGACCTGCATACGCACAGCACGTGGAGCGATGGCAAACTCTCTATCATTGAAATGGCAGAGGCAGCCTATTCAAGAGGGAAAACGGTTCTGGCAATCACAGATCACTCACGCAGTCTGGGCGTTGCGGGAGGTTTATCAATAGAAGAGCTGAGCGCCCAGCGTGCTGAAATTGATGAATTACAGAGCCAGCTCGGGGACATGATCACACTGCTGCAGGGCAGTGAGGTGGAGATCCTCGCTGATGGTACGCTTGATTATCCTGATGAGGTTTTGGCGGGTTTGGACATCGTTGTTGCCTCTCTTCATTCGAGCCTCCGCCAACCGCGCGAAAAAATTACCCAGCGTTTATTGAACGCCATTCGCAACCCGCATGTGGACGTTATTGGACATCCGACTGGCAGAATGATTCCGAATCGGGAGGGCGCCGACCTGGATATGGAGGCGGTCTTCCGGGAGGCAGCCGAATACGGCGTTGCCCTGGGGGTCAATGCCCATCCTGCTCGGCTCGATCTTGACGATATGCATGCCAGGCGAGCGGTGGAGATGGGTGTTCTGTTGAGCATCAATACGGACGCTCACAGCGCGGGTGATTTAGATTTGCTTCAATTCGGCATCGCAACCGCCCGGCGGGGATGGGTTGAACCGCAGCATGTGATCAATACCTGGGGGAAAGACCGTCTGTTATCCTGGTTGAGATCCAGGGATGCATATTCATAATTCTTTAAGCCCCATTGGGTAGAATCATGGGTGATCAAAGATGTTTGTTCCATCTTTGGAATTCGAACAATGTTTCCTGAGAAATGCAATAAGTTCCCACAAGTAGTGCTTTGCCTGTCCATTCTGTTGCTCCTTTTTGGGCTTATTTCCAATCCATCTCAGGCGCAGGGCAGTGAGGCGTACGAGCTGATCGCCAACGTAAATGCCTTACGAAAAGCGAATGGACTGCCGCCCTATAAAATCAGTGCAGCTTTGATGTCCGCTGCCCAGGCGCACAGCGATTACCAGGCCTCGATCGGGTCAATCACGCACACTGGAGCAGGTGGATCGAGACCGTCGGATCGGGTTAAGGCGGCCGGTTATGGCGGTGGCGCCAGGGTGTTCGTCAGCGAAAACATCGCCGGTGGGTACAGCGTGACTGCCCAGAGGGCTGTCGCCATGTGGCAGGGTGACGCACCGCACCTGAACACCATGCTTTCCCCCAACTATGTCGATGTCGGAGCAGGGGTTGCTTACGATGGGAAATATACTTATTTCACACTCGATGCTGCTTATATTTCCGGTCAGGCTGGCACTGGACCAGTCACTTCCCCGGGTACAGGTGCTCCTTCCGGCACATCCCCAACAGTAGTGGTGCTGTTTGTCAGCCCCATCGTTGTCGCCACACCTGCGCCGGATGGGTCGGTCATCCATGTGGTTGAATATGGTCAGGTGCTGATCAATATCGCCAAGGCGTACGAAAAAACCCTGAGTGAAATCCTGGCTTTGAATGGGCCTAAAGATACTTCAACCATATATATTGGGGATAAAATCCTGATCGAACCACCAGCCCCAACCCCATCGCCAGCACCGACCCGCACAGCCGCACCCCCAACAGCAACCACAATCCTCACACCAACTTCGAGCGGGGGCCGGGAAGCGGCGCTGATTGAAAGCACTTCTAAAATTCCTGGTCAGCTATCACATACAGAACCTTCCGGGGATCAGGAGCAGCAGGGGTTCCAGAACGGGAAACTCATTTTAATTGGCATCGGGGCGCTTGTCGCGGTTGGAACATTGCTGATCGTTGTAGGTATCGCACTTAAACAACGACCTGATGAAATTCCCTCGGATTGATTGCCGAGAAATATCCCATCAAACATTGTTCTTGAATATTGAATTTTGGTTTACGGTGGATAAAACAATGATCGGTCAACATCGATCCCGGTCTCATTCTGAGCCCACGAAGGTGGACTTTGTGAATTTCGGAGCCAATACTTGAGTCGCCGATACTACAATAACGATGACGCTCATTAATCTAATTCCTCCCCCAATTCCTTGTCCAGAAACCAGGCTCCTTTACGATCATCCACGCTCTTAGGAGCGCGGTCGTAATAAAGATCGAAGATACGCCCATCTGATGTACGCACCCTGAAATAAAACTCCCCAACCCCCCACGAGCCGCGCCGCTTTGCCGTCTCCGTATGCACCAGGGTCATATTCTTCGCCATGCGACCCTTACGATCGTAGTCAAACCACTCATTCAATACTTCATCGATCGAATAATCCTGCTCGCGCCAGGTAAAGCCATCCGGACAGTGCGGTTTCTTCGCCATCGCCGGATGTTTTTCGAAATAAACTTCGACTTGTTCGCCGATGAAGTGTAATGGCGTGAAATTCATATTTAATTGATACCTGCAGGAATCTGAAATATACTTGTTTTAGGGTTCAAGGTCTCGATGGTTTCTGTTAACTTTCATTATAATCCTGATCTGCGGTATTGCCGTCTGGAACTCCACCTACACACAGCAAGGCATACGTCATACACTTTACAGGCGCTGAAACCTTCACCTCCATATCCATAAATTCTCTATCTTTTCAACAGCAAAAACTAGGGGATCCCCAGCTAAACTGAAAATTCTTCGTGAACCCAGTATCTGATTTAAAAATAAAATAATTCACGTAGATTAGCGTTATTAGTAGATTCAGTTGATCGCACTCATCTCTTCCCAATTGGTCCCATAGCGCGCATCTGTCACCAGCGGCACCTGCAAAATATAAGCTCCCGCCATCGTCTCCTGCACCACTTTCGCAGTAGGGATCAATTCCTCTTCCGGGCACTCCAGCACCAGCTCATCGTGCACCTGCAGCAGCATGCGTGCCGACAATCCTGCCTGGCGCAGCGCTATCGGCACCTGCAGCATGGCGATCTTCATAATGTCCGCTGCCGTGCCCTGGATCGGAGCGTTGATCGCCTCGCGCTCCTCTCGCATGCGCACATTGTAGTTAGCACCGACCTGCAGCCCAGGGAAATACCTCCGCCTGCCCAGCAGCGTCTCCACGTAACCTTGCTGCGCAGCCAGCCGCCGCATACCGTCCAGGTAACTCTTCACCCCCGGGAAGCGCTCGAAGTACGCCTGCACGAAGTCCTCCGCCTCTGCCAGCGTCAGATCTGTGGTCCTGGTCAGACCGAAAGCGCTCATGCCGTAGATCAGACCGAAGTTGACCGCCTTGGCGTGCCGGCGCTGCTCGCTCGTCACATCACCCAGCGGGATATTGTAAATCGCGGCAGCCGTGGCAGCGTGGATATCCTCACCGGCTCGGAAGGTCTCGATCATGACCTGGTCGTCAGCCATGTGCGCCACGATGCGCAGCTCCACCTGCGAGTAATCCACCCCCAGCAGCACATCGCCAGGCGCAGCAACGAAAGCGTGCCGTACACGCCGCCCTAGCTTTGTCCGGATAGGGATGTTCTGCAGGTTGGGATTGGACGATGCGATGCGCCCGGTCACCGATCCTGTCTGATTGTAGGATGTGTGCACGCGACCTGTCTCCGGATTGACCTGCTCGGGCAGTGCGTCCACGTAGGTCGATTTTAGTTTTGCCAGCTCCCGGTACTCCAGCACCTTATCAACTACCTGATGCTTTCCGCGCAGCGCCTCCAGCACGTCGGCCGCGGTAGAGTAGAAGCCGCTGGCTGTTTTCCTGGTCCTGTCCGGTGGATCTATGCCCAATCGATTGAACAGCACATTGGAGAGCTGTTGAGGGGAGTTGAGGTTGAAGGGTTCACCGGCCATCTCGAACACTACGCTCTCAATCTGCCTCAATTGTTCGTCCAGTTCGGTCGACATATGCTGTAGAAAAGCGGTGTCCAATTGAATGCCAGCCATTTCCATGTCCGCCAATATAGGTACGAGCGGCATTTCCAGCTCAGTAAAAAGAGCATCAACCTTACGCTGTTCCAACTCTCGCTGTAAATCAGGCACCATCCGCAGCACCACTTCCGCATCGGCGGCTGCGTACATGGCGGCTTTCTCGATCAGCACCTCCGCCATCGTGATCTGATTCTTTCCCTTCCCAATCAGCTCATCAATCGAAGTCATCTGGATACCCAGCCGCACCCAGGCCAGGTTCTTCAAACCAAGGTTGCGTGAACCCGGGTTAATCAGCCACTCCGCGATCATCGAATCGAAAGCGAGCGGGGTGACTTTCAAACCGTGCCGCAGCATTACCACGTAATCGTACTTCAGGTTGTGCCCTGCTTTTGGTATATCTGGATCCGTCAAGGGGTCGCGCAGCGCATGGATAACCGTCTCCAGTGAGAGCTGTTGTGTGTTTGCGGTTGTATGTCCAACCGGGATGTAATACCCCTGTCCCGGTTCGATTGCCAACGAAATGCCTACCAGATCAGCCTGCATCTGGTCAGTCGATGTGGTTTCGGTGTCGAATGAGATCATATCCGCAGAAGCCAACCGCAGCGCCAGGTCTTCCAATGCCTGCGGCGTATCGACGGTGATGGCGCCGTCCGGTACGCTGCCGTCCCCCACCACCTCTACCCTGGCAGGTTTCTGTTCACCGAACATGGTCAACTGCTCACCGGGTTGGGTACCCCGCAAGCCCATATCTTTCAACAGGGCGTTAAGGCGGTTCATTAGAGCGCGGAATTCCAATTCACGGAACAGCGCTTCGACCTGTTGCGGATCAAAATGCTCCGGTCTGGCGCGTTCGATATCGATCCGAACGTTAAGGTCAGTGACGATCCTGGCAAGTTCCTGGCTCATATAAGCATTATCGCGATCGGTCTCCAATTTCTTGCGCAAGCTGGGGGAGAGCTCGTCTAGGTGCTGGTATATGCCATCCAGGTTTTCGTATGCTTCCAGCAGGTTGACGGCTGTCTTTTTTCCCACCCCTTTTACGCCAGGGATATTGTCAGATTTATCACCCTCCAAAGCTTTATAATCCACAACCTGGTCCGGGCGTACTCCCAGATATTCCTTGACGTCTGCAGGGAAGTAATCCTTGGAATCGGATAGACTTCTCCCCGGTAAGTTGACAATCACCCGTTCATCCACGAGCTGCAGCAGATCCCGGTCACCGGTGATAATCTTGACGCCTAAACCCTGCTCAACAGCATTGCGGGCCGCGCTGCCCAACACATCGTCCGCTTCATACCCTTCCATCTCAAGCCGGGGAATATTAAAGACGTCAACCAGCTGGCGGATGCGCTCAATCTGCGGTCGCAGATCATCGGGCATTTTTGCACGTGTGGCTTTGTAATCCGCGAAAATCTCATCCCTGAAGGTTCGACCGGTATCGAACGCAACCGCCAGGTAGTCGGGGCGGTCACCTTCCAGGATGCGCAGCAGCACGCTGGTAAATCCAAAAACACCGGCCGTTGGCTCACCTTTGCTGGTGGTAAATGCTCCGGAAGAACCACGTGTCAGGGCATAATATGTCCGGTATGCCAACGCGTGACCATCTATCAGGTATAATGTAGGGGGCATAAGCTACCTTTCTGTCAGGAATATTTGCATGGATATTGATCATTTGATAGAAAGCGATTGCCTTCTTTCCGTTGTATAATGATCGGGTGTACATCAGCCATGTAGAGTGTAACATGGGCAGTAATGTGAAGCAAGACACGCTACGATCTGGTTGACAGTCTTAATTGAAAGTGATATGTTTACAAACGGATGTTGAGGACGAAAAGGATCATCGCAGCCCTATTGATACTCCTGATTCTGCAGGGGCTATCGCCCTGGAAAGGGGGAGACACTACCGCCCAGGAACCTGAGCGCGAAACTACCATCGTTGTCCATTATCTTGAATATGATTGGTGGTTGATCAGATGGGAAACCGATCAGATCCTGTGTCGCATCCTCGTCGATCATGAAGGCTTGCCAACGAACGAAGAGGTCGTTAAATATTGTGGGTGGAAGCTTGAAGAAGTCTGGCGTAATACCCCTCCATGCAACTTTATGAAAATTGGTCTTGAGAACACACGCCAGTGTGCTGGTGTGTATCTTCATCTGGCTGCGATCCGACCGAAAGAAAGAGAAGTTGTCGTAGAATTGCCTCCACCGGTCGTCTGGGTGACCTTAGACGGCTGCGACCCATTCCCCCCTCAGAATATCTGTCCCACCATCCCGGATTTAGTGCTGATCGCTGAGGAACCGCTGCCGAACGAACACATCACAGCCATACATGGTACGTTTAACGGCGTATCGTTCACCTGTGAAGGTGATGAGTGTAAGATACCGCTTAAGCCAACCGGCATGAACGGCATAACTGTCGAATTTTGGGCGGATTCGAGCTACGGAGATACAAGCGACCGCTATACCGCGCTGGTGCGGGTTGTGGACACCGGCGTTCCAGTCGTACCTGGTATGGGAGGTTGGTATGTCGATGTCATAAGTACTCAATGGATCGGAAAACCGATCGCTTCCTGCGTCCAGATCTGGGAATCGTTCCCTCCGCTTGGCGAACCGCAAGTCTGGTTGTCCACCCCAGAACACAGCGGGCTGCTGGCATCGGATGAGCCGTACTACTACCTGGCAGGGCGATTGATATTCCAGGGTTTGGTTGACGCCAGCGGCTGCACGACGGGTGGACTGCAGCCTAATGGCTACGCGGATGCGTGCGGGTTGGAGAAAGCCGCTCCAACCATGGCGCCCTGGCAGAACCAGTTTGACGAACGCATTGTCGAAGTAGCCGAAGAGACCGGGGTTCCAGCCCAATTGATGAAGAACTTGTTCGCCCAGGAGAGCCAGTTCTGGCCCGGTATGTTCCGCGTACCCTACGAGTTTGGACTCGGTCAAATCACTGGTGATGGCGCCGACTCGATCCTGCTCTGGAACGATTCCTTCTACGAGCAGTTCTGCCCCCTGGTGCTGGCGGAAGACACCTGCGAGAAGGGCTACCTGCATTTGAGCGATGAAGAAGGGGCAGTCCTGCGCGGCGCTGTAGCTTTTCAGGCGCGCTCAGATTGCCTGGAATGTCCAACGGGTATTGACCTGAAGAACGCCAGCTTTAGCATTGGATTGTTCGCCAATACGCTGGTTGCCAACTGTGCTCAAATCAACCAGACCATCTATAACGCCACAGAATCATCATCCGGTGTGGTCAGCACATACGAAGACCTGTGGCGCTTTACCGTCGCAAACTACCACGCCGGACCGGGCTGCGTTTCCTTTGCCATTCACCAGACCTGGCAGGCAACCGGGGTCGTCAGGTGGGAAGATGCTAAAACGCGCTTTACAGAAGCCTGTAAGGGCGTTGTCCCCTACGTTGAAGAGATAACAAAATAAAGGAATATTTACCGCGAAGATCGCTGATATCACAAAATTTTCCAGGTTTTTTGTTGATCTCGGTGTCCGCAGTCTTTTCTTTGAAGAAAATATTCAATAATCCTCTTTACTTTCTTCTTGGTGTTCGCGGTGAAGGTCCCCCGCTCTCCGTGCTCTAGGTGTTCTCAGTGGTAAAAATCTGTCGGGATTATTTCGTGAAGAGTAGCGAAATAAAACGGATTCAATCCTCAACCAGAATATTGATCAACTCCAGGAGCTGATTCCACTCCTCCTGGAAAAAATGGATTGTGACGTTGTTGAGCTGCAGATGGTATGTCACTTCGCCGTCCGGCTCTTCGATTCTCCAGGCAATGTAATCACTCGTCTCGGCGAGATTTTCGGCTTTGGGTTCGGGTATACTGCTCATCACAGACTCCTTGCGTTTGTGGAAAGCCTCATCCTTCGCTCAATGTTTCCAGGAATTCGATGTTGTCCTTGGTGGCAGCCAGCCGCTGCAGGATGGCCTCCGTACCGGCAGAGAGGCCCATACCGGCACCGAGTGGTGGCGACTGGATCAACTGATCATACATGCGGCGCATCAACCACACGCGCGGGGTTATATCCGGACCCAGCAGCAGTTCCTCTCGCCGCGTGGAGGAACGCTCAATATCGATCGCAGGGAACACCCGCCGTTCCTGCAGGCGCCGTGAGAGATGCAGCTCCATATTCCCTGTGCCTTTGAACTCCTCGTAAACCACGTCGTCCATACGCGACCCGGTGTCGACTATGCAGGTGGCGATGATCGTCAGCGAACCGCCGTCTTCAATGTTGCGCGCCGCGCCGAAAAAGCGCTTGGGTGGGTACAGCGCGGAGGGATCGATACCACCGGACAAAGTGCGACCGGAAGGCGTGACCACCAGGTTGTAGCCGCGTGCCAGCCGCGTGATCGAATCCATCAGGATCACCACATCACGCCCGACCTCTACCAGCCGCTTGCCGCGCGCCAGAACCATCTCAGCCACCCGCACGTGTGAAGTAACCGGCTCGTCAAAGGTTGAGGAGATCACCTCGGCGTCCACTGAGCGGTCCATATCAGTGACCTCCTCGGGGCGCTCGCCGATCAATGCCACCATCAGGTGGATCTCCGGATTCTTGGTAGAAATGGCGTTGGCGATCTCCTTTAGGATGGTGGTTTTACCCGCTTTTGGCGGCGATACGATCAGGCCGCGCTGTCCGCGACCGATCGGCGCCACCAGGTTGATCAGCCTCGTGGAGAGGGTGTAGCGGTCAGTTTCCAGGTTAAACCGAACTTCTGGGAAAATTGGGGTCAGCTGTTCGAAAGTGGGTCTTCTTTTGTTCTCCTCAGCGCTCAATGTGTTGACGCTCTCCACCTTCAGCAGCCCATAATGGCGCTCGGATTCGCGCGGCGGTCGTGCATGACCAAATACCAGGTCACCGGTCCGCAGCTTGTAGCGCCGGATCTGCGACTGGGATACGTAAACATCGGTAGGACCCGGGCGGTAGTGACCGGAGCGCAGGAATCCGATCCCTTCGCTCATGATCTCCAGGATGCCGCCGCGCAGCTCGATGCCTTCTTTTTGAGCCTCCGCCTGTTGGATGAAAACGATCAGGTCCTCCTTCTTCATGCGGGAGGCGCGCTCGATATCAAGTTCAGTCGCAAGCAGTCGCAGATCCGAGAGTGAGGTGTTTTCAAGTTCAATTAGTCTGGCAGTGGGATTGTTTTTTTTGCTCATAAGTTTCTGTCTCTATATGGATGGTTTTGTATGCGGTTTGCTAGGATCGGCAGGGATCTTACAGCCTTTTCATGGCTGGATCGTTATCCTGATAATTCATCGCAGGTTGGAAAAATAAATGGGGAAAATCATGCTGTTTTCGATGCTGCGTTTGCCCCAGGTGTAGCGGCAAGCCCGGCGTTTATTAGAGCCGCATTGTGGCAATAACGCTGCTTTTCGTAATAATCTGACGGTGTAAAACTCCTGAAACTAAATGGATATGTTAATGTTGAATTCAGTAATAAGGGCTCATTCCAGACAAGCAAATTGCTGACGCGTCCTTCAAGTGCCTGACAGCGTATCACCGATATGAAATCCTGCTGGCCTGATAATTCGGAAATGCTCCCCTGAGCAGCTTACATTATATCATTAAAATTATGCACTGTGTCAAGTGCAGTTGGGAAGATTTTATTTCTCCGAACCATGCGAGCTGTGCTTCATATTCACCCAAAAAATCGACTTATGAATCCCTTAACTTGACAAACAACCTGCCCACATTTATATTTATATGACCCAATATTAAATTTTACTTAAGATATGCTAGAAATCTCCATCTACAGCAGAACGATTATGCTGGTTGTCATCTGGATTTGCAGCCCATCTTACCCTCATAAAAGCGAGGGGGAAAATCAATCACCGAATCACAATTGTGGATGGATTAGCCTTATGCTTCAGGGAAGAAAAAGAATAGATCTGAATTGATGATCACAAAGGCTCCCAATTTTACAGCACTGAACCAATGGAACTTCACGATAGAAAGTTCGAAACAACCATAAAAATCATCGGAGATATCCTGAGTGAGAGAATACATTCTCTGTTATTGTCACTCTTATCTGGATATTGTTATTTTGTGACAAACTGACTACTTTCACACCGACAATTTCAGATGTAAAAGTGTTAGTAGTATTACGAACCTGTACAGATTACAGCCTGTGTAAGTGTACAGGCTCCGTGAAATATCAAGACCCCGTCGGATGGGCGGAGCGCGCTTAGTTGTTGATACAAGGTTATCGCATCCACCTTCGATTTAGATAACACCAATTATAGAACCCAATTCCGATATTCATCAAATGTGAAGTTGGAATACCGTTCAATTTCTTTCACCCCATCACTTGCTTCTTCAGTTTCTCGAAATTTTTGGCTCATCATATTAATTAGCGTCCGATAGGATGGATCTTCCTGAATGGCATTAATCAAGGTGCTCAAATAACTTTTGGATACCTTATTTGGATCTGCAGCTATACCAATTCCATGATAGTCAACTCGGGCTGCGTTTCCTGGTTGATCA
>JAUXFR010000126.1 GCA_030622805.1 Anaerolineae bacterium
AGCCGCGGTGTGGTCGGTGTGATAGGTCAGGTGATCGCCGAGGATGATGTGGGACGAGCTGTGGATGCCGCCCGGGCAGTGGCAATACCGCACAACCGTGAGATCATCCATGTCATCCAGCGTGGTTTCAACGTCGATGGGCAGGATGGAATCCGCATGCCAATCGGGATGCATGGCTACCGCCTGGAGGTCGAGACACACATCATCACCGCAACCGAGACCAGCGTGGAAAACATCCGACAGTGCGTCGCTGCTGCTGATGTGGAGGTGTCCCAATTTGTGCTCAACCCGCTCGCATCCGGTGAGATCGTTCTGAACGAGACCGAACGGCATATGGGCGTCGTGGTTTGTGATATCGGCGGCGGTACAACAGACATGGCTATTTATATCGATGGTGATGTCCGGCACACCGCAGTGCTGGGAATTGGTGGAAACCTGATCACGTCCGATATTGCGCATGGTTTGCGCCTGCCGATGGCTCAGGCAGAAGAGATAAAAATTCAGCATGGGCGCGCTTCTACAACAGAAGGTGAACACCCTGAATCATTTAACGTGCGACCCTTTGGGGAACAAAAAACCGTGCAGATCAGACGACAGGATCTGATCCATATCATCAACGCCAGGGTCGATGAGATCTTCACCCTGTTGGTGCAGGAGATCAAACGCTCAGGATACGACGGGCTGCTGCCGGCTGGCATGGTGCTCACCGGCGGAACAAGCAACCTGCCCGGGATCAAAGAAGTTGCCAGCAGTGTACTTGGTGTACCGGTACGGATCGGTAAACCCGAGAAACTGCTGGGCATGAAGGATCGACTTGACTCACCAGCATATTCAACCAGCGTGGGTTTGCTGCGCTGGGCATTGTTAATGAACGAATTTACACCACAGGGAGTGCAGCGTCCAATAGACTTATATAAAGGAGGAGGTGATACGAACTGGGACAAAGTAAAGGATTTCATCTGGCGTCTATTTCCATAAGGATATTTTTTTTGACAGTCAACCATCAGATAGCAAACAAGGTTCGAAGTCAGGAGCGAACCCACTAATAAAATATATACATCAAAGCAAATAATATTCAATCAGGAGGCAGCAATGTCAACACAACAAAATCCCAATCAACTTGAATCCTTCGCCCGAATAAAAGTCGTCGGTGTCGGCGGCGGCGGATGCAATGCCGTCGACCGCATGATCGGCGAAGGTATGCTGGGCGTAGAATTCATGGCGATCAACACGGACGCCCAGGCGCTGATGCTTTCCCGAGCCACAACTCGCGTACGAATCGGTGAGAAGCTCACTCGCGGCCTCGGTTCTGGCGGTGACCCCGAGATGGGTCGCAAAGCGGCAGAAGAATCCGCTGAAGACCTGTATGAGGTGCTGAGAGGCTCCGATATGGTGTTCATCACAGCCGGTATGGGCGGTGGAACAGGCACTGGCGCATCGCCAATCATCGCTCAGGTCGCCAAGGAAGTCGGCGCGCTGACGATCGGCGTCGTCACCCGCCCCTTCACCTTCGAAGGCAGGCGGCGAGATGAGGCAGCGGAGGCCGGCATCAACAACCTGAAAGAACAGTCCGACACATTAATCGTGATCCCCAACGACCGGCTGCTGCAGATCGCAGACAAGCGTGCGAACCTGCAGCAATCCTTCCGCCTGGCAGACGAGGTACTGCGCCAGGGTGTGCAGGGTATTTCCGAACTGATCACCATCCCCGGCTTGATCAACCTCGATTTCGCAGACGTTCGCACGATCATGTCGGAGGGCGGCGCGGCGATGATGGCTGTCGGCACCGCCAGCGGTGAAGACGCAGCGCGGGCGGCATCCGAACAGGCAATTTCCAGTGAGCTGCTCGACATCAGGATTGACGGCGCACGCGGCATCCTATTCAATGTGACCGGTGGGTCTGAGATGACTCTGTTCGACGTCAACCAGGCGGCAGCGATTATAAAAGAAACCGCTCACCCAGATGTCAACCTGATCTTCGGCGCAGTGATCGATCCAGAGATGAAGGATAACGTGCGAATTACCGTCATCGCTACAGGGTTCGAACGCACCAGCAGCGTCTCCAGTAATCTGAGGGAGATGCCGACCGGTGAAACGCGATCACAGGATGAATACTCAGGCGAGCAGTCTCAAGCTGTGGAGGATTTTTCCAGGAAATTCCAACCGCAAGTAGTCGATACCAACGATCTGGATATCCCGACATTCTTGAGGAATCGACTGCGATAAATTTTTTGTGTGCTGCCTTCTCAAAGCCAGCTCCCCACTTCTCACCTGTGCTACCTGACCTGGTGAATGAAGAACGGGATTTGGTGCTTCCCTGGTCTCCCCAATCCGGCATTGGGGGACCAGGGAAAACGAAGCCGGAAAACACAACAAAGAAATGCATCACAGCATAACCCGGCAGCACATTGAAGCTCTTGTGATGCTCTGCATCCGAATTTTTTAACATTAATAAGCCTTGACAGACCTTGCCATGAAATTTCATGTATGATACAATTGTGCTCACGTTACCCCCAGATGTGCGGGGTAATCGTAATATAGCCCCCACCTATAGTGGTTACATTTGTTCTAGTTATTTAAGTTATTTAAACAGGGGTTAACATGCGTTGTCCGTACTGCAACAACTCAAGAACCCGTGTCATAGACACGACCCAGGACGCCCGCGGCGGAACCCGGCGCCGACGATTATGCGAGGGCTGCAAAGAGCGCTTCAGCACTTATGAGCGATCCATCATGGCCTCGCCATTGATTGTCAAGCAGGATGGTTCGAGGGAGGAGTTCGACAGGAACAAACTGCTGGATGGGATTCGTATCGCTTGCGTGAAGCGACCCGTTTCTGCCAACGATATTGATCGCTTGGTTGGTGAGATAGAGAACAGGCTTCAGTCATTAGGACGTTCAGAAGTCAGCTCGCGCGTCGTTGGCGACATGGTTATCGCCGGGCTGAAGCAGCTCGACCAGATCGCGTACATTCGCTACGCCATCGTGTATTTGCGCCTGGATGACCTAATGGCGCTTCGTAGAGAGATTGACCGTCTCCTCGAGGTGTGACCACCCAAAACGGAGGTCACAACCTTTTGCTTTACATACTTACTTCTTATCAATAGACAAAACACGGAACTAGAGGAGAAACCAGGATGCTAGACAAAAATACTTCTTACAAGACCAAGAATGGTTTGCTGCCCACTCCTCCTTTGCCAGCAAAACTGGGTTCGATCGAATTAAGTGAAAACTCGCGGCAGGTGCTCGTTCGCCGCTATGTACGGCGTGATAACGAAGGGGAACCGGTCGAAACTGCCGAGCAGATGTTCTGGAGAGTGGCTTATCATGTCGCAGCAAGCCAGGTAAAGTGGGGTGAGGATATTCGAAAATGCGCACGCAATTATTATTCATTATTAACATCCAAGCACTTCTTCCCCAACTCACCCACCTTCACGGGCGCCGGCACCCCTCTCGGACAATTGGCTGCCTGCTTTGTGCTTCCCATCAGCGACGACATGGGACGTGATCCGGCTGGCATCTTCCAGTCCCTGCGTGATGCAGCGCTGATCCAGCAAACCGGTGGCGGCAATGGCTTCTCCTTCTCGCGCCTGCGCCCGTCTGGCACACTGGTTAAATCATCCGCCGGAGAGGCGACCGCTCCGGTCGGCGTCGTGCGCGTATTCGACATAGCTTGTGGGGAGATCGCGCAAGGCGGCACCCGCCGCGGTGCAAACATGGCAGTCCTGCGAGTAGACCACCCGGATATCGAAGATTTTATTACCTGTAAAACCGATGAAAACGCAATAACGAACTTCAATATTTCCGTCGGCATTACGGATGACTTTATGGAAGCTGTGATTAATGACGAACCGTGGGATCTGCGATTCCCAGATGTGGATTCCATCGAATACCACGAATTTAACGGCACGCTCGAACAGGCTGAAGATGCAGGCGTACCACTGCGGGTTTACAAAACCGTACGAGCGCGTGAAATATTCGAAAAAATCGTACACCAGGCGCACCACAACGGCGAACCGGGGATGCTGTTCCTGGATACGGCGAACCGCTCCAACCCCGTGCCGCATTTGTACCAGCTCGAAGCGACCAACCCCTGCGGTGAACAGTGGCTGGGACCCTACGAGAACTGCTGCCTGGGATCGATCAACCTGGCGCAGCATGCCGGTTTGGATGGTAGCGTCAATTGGGAAACACTGCGCCAGAGTGTTGAAACATCGACCGAGTTCCTGGATGACGTTGTGGAGGCCAACGCCTACGTCCCGGCGGTGCCCCAACTGCAGGAAGCGGCTCTCAACGCTCGCCGGATCGGTCTGGGTGTGATGGGTTTGGCTGACCTGATGTACCATGTCAGTGTGCGCTATGGATCAGAAGATGCACAGGAGTTCGCTGCCCAGGTGATAGAGTTCGTCCGCTATCACGCCATGCTGACCAGCATCGACCTGGCAAAAAAGCGCGGCTCATTCCCCGCCATCCGCGGCAGTATTTACGATCCAGAGCATATAAGCTGGCAGCCCCCTGAACCGATAACACCGTACTCTAATGACTGGAGTCGCCCGCAGTTGTCCTGGAACCAGGTCGTGGAAGGCATCCGGCTGTACGGCATCCGCAACGCAGCCCAGACCACAATCGCCCCCACTGGGACTATCGGCACCGTTGCCGGCTGTGAGGGCTACGGCTGCGAACCGGTCTTTGCCCTGGCATATATCCGCCATATGAACGATAACGGCAGCGACCTGCAGTTAACTTACACCAGCCCGCTGTTCGAGCAGGCTCTGCTTGATGCCGGTCTTGACCAGGACAAGTGTCAGAAAGTTATTGAACACGTTTTGGAAGTCGGCACGTGTCAGGGGTTGGAGGAAGTCCCCGAACACATCCGCAATACTTTCGTCGTCTCCAGCGATAACAGCGCCGAAGAACACGTACGCATGCAGGCAGCCATGCAAACTTTCGTCGACAACTCGATCTCCAAGACGGTTAATTTCCCTGCTGATGCATCGGAAGAAGATGTAGCGAGCGCCTATAA
>JAUXFR010000201.1 GCA_030622805.1 Anaerolineae bacterium
CTCTGATCGGAGAGATGGAAGGTGTAAACAAAAAGGATAATAATCCAGGCGTATATGTAAGTGATCATCCACGATCACCAATCACCGAATCTTTCCGTACTTTACGCAGCAATCTGGAATTTGCGGGCGTTGACAAGCCACTGAGATCATTACTGATCTCGAGTTCATCCCCGGGGGAAGGGAAAACGACCGTTGCTGTCAATCTGGCTGCCATAATAGCTCAAAGTGGAAAAAAAGTAATGCTCGTTGATGCTGACCTGCGGCGACCGTGTACCCATAAATTCCTCAGTATTCCCAATCGGGCAGGTTTGAGTGAGATATTCCGTGATCCGGAAAGCACAATTGCAGATGTGAAATACGAATGGGGAGACCCCTCCTTTTCGATTATTACGAGCGGTGCCCTACCGCACAATCCTGCTGAGCTGTTAGGCTCTGAGAAAATGGCGCAGATATTGGACAGTCTAACAAAAGAATATGACATCGTTCTGTTAGACGTGCCGCCGTTTATCGTAGCCGACGCGGTCGTGCTTTCAGCTAAGGTTGATGGAGTACTATTGGTCGTTGAACCTGGAAAAACCAAGATTGACTCGGCTCGGGCGATGTTGGAACAGATCGAAATGTCTGGTGCCAGAATTGTGGGCGTTGTACTGAACCCAATCTCTCGTAGACGCGCACAGTATTACTCTGGCAAGTTCCGCTACTATTCAAGTCACTATTACTCACGCGGGTACGGATATCTCGCCACAGGTTCAAGGAGAAAAAAAGGGTAAAATTGGTTCACAGTCAAAGTCGACTGGTTTATCAGGCGCTGATCACCCACAATCACAGCCCTGAACCTATCTGGGCTGTATCGAATAGTGTATATTTGCGTAAACCTGTTTTGTAAAAGATGTTGATTTCTATACGTCAGACCGCCAGCCACCTGGCCCGATTCGAAATCTGGTCGGTGGCTTTTTTTGTCGCAGCCAGCATGGCTTGGCCTCGGTTGCTGCCAGCAGCATTGGGAGTAGGTATAATCTTCTGGATTATCCGCTGCATTGCATACCATCGGTTGAGTATCAGAACGCCGATTGACGGGTCGGCTGTTGTGCTGTTCCTGACAATATTGGTGACGCTGTACATCACTGCCCTGCCAGAAATCACGAACCAGCAATCGCTCCGACTGCTCACGGGTATGATTTTATTTTATGCAATCGTAAATTGGACCAGTACTGAAAAGGACCTGCGACTGCTGATCACCGGAACAGCCTTTACCGGTCTGATCCTGGCACTCGCCGCGCCGTTCAGCGTGCAGTGGGCTGTTGACAAACTATCTTTCCTTCCCAACTCACTCTATGAACGTTTTACTCAGATATTCAGCGATGTGGTCCATCCCAATGTGTTAGCCGGTGTGTTGATCCTGATACTCCCCATAACAGCCTCATGGTTGCTGTATACATGGCGGGAGATGAACTGGCTGAATCGAATTCTTTTTACCCTGACAAACCTGCTCATCCTCGTTGTGGTCATCTTCACGCAGTCTCGGGGCGCATGGATTGCAGTTGCATCGATGTTTCTTGCCGCTCTATTGCTGCACTGGCGTCGTGGCTGGATCGGCATTCTCTTGATAATCCTATTATCGATCGCAGCGATATATCAATTCGGGATAACATCAATATTAGAGGGTCTGGCATCGAACCCCACGATAGGCGACTTCAATAGTCGGATGGATATTTGGTTCAGGGCAATTTACATGATCCAGGATTTCCCCTTTTCTGGTATCGGTATGGGATTATATAAAGTAACCGCCGACACGCTGTATCCGTTCTCTTCGACATCTGCAGCTGGGATACCCCACGCCCACAATATTTTCCTCCAGGTAGGTGTGGACCTGGGAATTCCAGGACTAGTATCATGGCTTTCCATCCTGATCACAACGGTGCTTGCAGCCTGGCAAACTTTCCAATACGGTCGTCAATCTCATATCCACTGGATCACAGGTTTGGGCTCGGGATTACTGCTCAGTCAAGTTGGATTGGTCATCCACGGTCTCACGGACGCTGTTGTTTGGGGAATGGTTCGTCCCGCTCCCATAGTATGGGGGATTTGGGGAATCGCTGCGGCTGCGAGAATTCTGATCTATAAACGAGAAAATATTTACATACAACATCACACAATAACCAGGAACTTAGATGAATAAAGTAAAAGGGTACAAAAAACTGATCCTGCGTGACCTGGGTGATGGATTAATCTTGAGACGCGGCTCGAGAAATGATGCCGATGCCCTGGCAGAATTCAACGCGAAGATACACAGCGACGATGGACCAGAGCAGCCAGATGAACGCATCGCCGCCTGGTCACGGGACCTGGCTGAAAAACCTCATCCAACATTTAAACCGGGTGATTTCACAATAGTAGAAAATACATCAACCGGTGAAATCGTCTCATCCCTCAATCTGATATCTCAGACCTGGACATACGCTGGCATTCCTTTTGGGGTCGGACGACCGGAATTGGTTGGCACGCTGCCAGAATACCGTAATCTGGGTCTCATACGTGCTCAATTCGACGTCATCCACAAGTGGAGCGATGATCGCGGAGAGCTGGTCCAGGCAATCACTGGCATCCCCTATTACTATCGTCAATTCGAATATGAAATGGGTTTGTCCCTGGGAGGCGGACGCATCGGATACAAACCACATGTGCCGAAGCTGAAAGAAGATGAGCAGGAACCGTATCAAATCCGTCCCGCTGAAGTGTCAGATCTGGACCTTATCGCCGACTTATACCAGCAAGCGGGTGAACGTTACCTCATAAACTGCCTGAGAGACAAGACGACTTGGCGTTATGAACTCGACGGGAAAAGTGACAGGAACATCAATCGTGAGTTGCTGCGAGTGATTGAAACAAACGATGGAATTCTGGTTGGATATCTGGCGCATGGTGCCAGCACCTGGGGACCGACCATGATAGCAGTTAATTACGAGATCATTCCTGAACATTCATGGGCATCCGTCACGCCTTCGGTTGTCCGTTATCTATACCGCACAGGCGAATCATTCGCGAAAACTGAAGATAAGGGAGACGATTTTTCAGGTTTTGGTTTTTGGTTGGGCACAGATCATCCGGTCTATCAGGTGATGAAAGACCGCCTGCCGCGTATACGCAATCCATACGCATGGTTTATCCGCGTTCCAAACCTGCCTGATTTCTTACAGCATATCAAACCGGCTCTAGATCAGCGGTTGGAAAATTCAGCGTTCAATGGACATACAGGAGAATTGAAGATCACGTTCTACCGCAGCGGACTGAGATTGTCCTTCCAGGCAGGTCATCTTCAGCAAGTAGAACTATGGAAACCAGAGCCGCAGGGACACTCTGGTGAGGCTGCCTTCCCCGACTTGACTTTTACACAACTGCTGTTTGGTTATCGAACGCTGGACGAACTCGACTATGCATACGCTGATTGCTGGAAGAAAGACGACGAGGCTTACGGTTTGCTGAATGCCTTATTCCCGAAGATCCCTTCAAACATCTGGCCTATCTCATAATTCCTGCAGATATTTAAGTATTGAAACCCCCTGGTAATTTACTACTGTCATGATCCAGGGGGTTTGTTCATTTAATATCAAGGATTTCCGTGTATCGTGCATATCACTGTGCTGACAATATTAATATCACCAGATCACGCTGGTTAGGGGTATACTTTAAATTCAACAATTGCTGAGTTCAATATCCTTGACCAGGAGGGCACCTCGTATGAAACGCGCAGACAGTATAAGTATCGGCTTGTCAAAAAGAGACAAAGCTGTCGAAGTAGATTTATTGGGCCAGAAAATCAGCATCGAACGCATTGGC
>JAUXFR010000134.1 GCA_030622805.1 Anaerolineae bacterium
AGTCTATTAGTGGTCCCTGCATTCTTTTTGCTTCGACAAACAACTTCTTTATCTTGGTAAAATTAAACCAGGTGTATTTACAAACCAGTAGGATGATAGAAGAAGTTGGATGCCGAGTAGTAACCGATGGGTTGATCGAGGTTATCCTTAATGAATTATGCTGATATTCCCGGGAATACGGGAAGTAGCGGTTCTAGCCTGGCAGGTCATAAATGGATCAATTAACAAAAATACCTTCTAAACAACGAGCACATGAAATCCTGGCAGAAGCAGAGAGGATGAATCCTGGCAATTGGGTCCAGCACTCGCATGTTGCAGCGCGCGCAGCAGAGGCGATTGCTGCCCATCATCCCGATCTGCAGCCAGATAGCGCTTACGTGCTCGGTCTTCTGCATGATATTGGACGGCGTGAGAGCCACTCCATGCGGCATGTACTGACAGGGTATAGATTCTTACAGCGTTTGGGTTATGATGATGCTGCCAGGATCGCGTTGACGCACGCGTTTCCAATTAAGGATGTTTATTCGATCTTCGGCGAATGGAATTGCCCTACGGAGGAAGTACAATTTGTTCAGGAGTATCTGGATCAGGTTGAATACAACGATTACGACCGTCTGATCCAACTATGTGATGTTCTCTCTTTATCGACGGGGTTCTGTCTGATTGAGAAACGTCTGGTGGATGTGGCCATCAGACGTGGCATAAACGATCGAGTAGCGTCCCGCATGCGGGCTTACCTGGATTTGAAAAACTATTTCGACGAGAAAATTGTGCGTAATGTGTACAGTATTCTGCCAGGAGTGGTGGAGAATACATTCGGATTCTCTAGCTAGGCAAGAATTTTGTACGCTAATCTTCGCGAATTTTCACTAACCTAATTTGTAATGAGTGATAAACCAGATAATCAATTTGATGTGGCAGTGGTAGGAAATGTCGGTGTGGACACCAATATATATTTCCACACGGATGAGATCGATTTTTCAGTGGAAGCGAATTTCACAGAGAACCTGGATTACGTCGGTCAGGCAGGTGGCTACATCAGCCGGGGATTCGCACAATTGGGATATCGTACTGCCTTTATCGGCTATGTCGGTGATGACCACAATGGTCGTTATGTGCTGGAAGAATTCGCAGGGGATGGTATTGATACAAGTGCGATGTTTATCGATCCTGCTGGAACGGGTCGCAGTGTTAATTTCATGCACAGAGACGGGAGGCGGAAAAACTTCTACGATGGTAAGGGTCACATGCGGATCAATCCAGATCTGGCGCGATGCAGATCTATTCTTTCTCGCTCCAGATTCGTCCACTTCAGCATCCCCAATTGGGCGCGCAACCTCCTGCCGGTCGCGCGAGAAATGGGACTTATGATTTCCTGCGATATACAGGACATCGTTTCCCATGACGATCCGTACCGTTTAGATTTCATCACCTATGCAGATATCCTTTTCTTCTCCGCTGTTAATTTCTCCGACCCGTCACCATTGATCAGACAATTTCTTAACGCCAGACCGGATCAAATTATCGTGGTGGGAATGGGGGCATCGGGATGTGCGTTAGGCACTCATGAAGGGATTGAGTTTATGCCGCCTGTGGAACTCGAGACACCCGTTATCGACACCAATGGTGCAGGCGACGGTCTGGCGGTCGGGTTTCTCTCCAGCTATTTGCTTGAAGCATCCTCCCTGCGGGAGGCACTTCTACGTGGGCAAATCGCAGCACGCCATACCTGCACGATTAAAGCTTCTACCTCTGACCTGATAACAAAAGGGAAGCTCGATCGATATTTCGATATTAAGTGGAGGGAATACCATGGCTCGTAAAGAATTGCCAGCCCCTTCAATTTCCATAAGCAACACCGATGCACGTCGATTTATGCTCTCCCACCATTGTCTCTGGCCACCGCGTAATCTCGGCGGAAAAACCGGTATTCTGGATTACATCCGCCTTGTTGGCAGCATCCAGTTTGATCCGATCAACGTTGTTGGACGCAATCCTGATCTCGTTCTGCAATCACGGGTAAAAAATTACCATCCCGAGCTGTTGTACGAGCTGCTCTATGAAGATCGGACATTGTTGGATGGTTGGGATAAGGTGGCTTCTATTTATCTTACCCAGGATCGTCCTTACTTTGACCGGTATATAACTCGGATGATTGCACATCACGGCGCTCCGGACAATCCGCCCATGATGTATGTAGATCAGGTACTCGAAGAAATTCGAGAAAAGGGACCTCTCTCATCGTTGGATTTCAAGGGAAATGAACGCCTGAGTTGGTCCTGGGGGCAGCAAAGCAGCATGGCAAAGGCTTCGCTTGAAGTATTGTATGCGATTGGGAAGTTGGGGATTCATCATCGCCTCAACACCCGCCGTTATTTCGACCTGATTGAGCGTTTGTTATCTGAAGAAATCATCCAAGCCCCTGCACCCAACCGGACCGAGGAACAGTATCAAGACTGGCATGTCCTGCGCCGTGTGGGCAGCCTGGGTCTGGCAAATCCAGGAGGCGCTGAACACTGGCTTGGAATCATTGGTGTGAAGAGCCCAGAACGACGGGCTGCCTTGTGGAGGTTGGTAGAGAATGGTGATTTGATCCCTTTATCCGTGGAAGGGCTGCCGAAAAAAACGCTCTTCATACGGACGCTGGATCTTCCCCAACTGGATGCTGTACAGGCAGAAGACGATGCAGAATTCGGAGCTGCATTTATCGCGCCGCTGGATAATATGATCTGGGATCGTGCCCTTCTGCGCTGGATTTTTGATTATGCGTACATATGGGAAGTTTATAAACCCACTGCCCAGCGAGAGTATGGTTATTACGTGCTGCCGGTTCTGTATGGTGATCGATTTGTGGCTCGTTTTGAACCCGTATTCGATAAGAAAAGTCGAGAATTAATAATAAAGAACTGGTGGTGGGAGAGTGGTATACAGACAAATACTGAAATGGAAAAGGCGCTGCTTGAGAATTTGCGCGCGTTTTGTTCGTATCTTGACACATCTGCCCTGTTAATGAGCGAGTGGGTTGTCAGCGATCCTTCACTGGGATGGATCCATTGTTCAGAATACAACGAATGACAAAACATATTAAAAAGACGATGACGGTTGTATAATTGCTGAATTCACCTAATAGAATAATTTCTTGTATGAAAAAAAACTATACTCGCGTGTGGAGATTATTAATCTATTCTCGGTGGTCTCTGTGTGCTCGGCGGTAAAAACCAGGAGGTAACAATGCGTTACAAATTATTAGGGAAAAGCGGTCTGAGAGTTTCTGAGCTGTGCCTGGGAACAATGACATTTGGCGAGGATTGGGGATGGGGGGCATCTATGGAAGAAAGCAAAAAACAGCTTGATCTCTTCGCTGAATCGGGCGGAAACTTCATCGATACTTCTGTAAACTACACTGATGGGAGCAGCGAAAAAATACTCGGTGAACTGCTCAAGGGAAATCGTGATCATTTCGTGATCGCTACGAAATACTCACTCACCACGCCCGACTCGCTGGATCCAAATTCGGGCGGTAACAGCCGCAAGAACATGATGCAGTCTGTTGAACGAAGCCTGAAGCGCCTGCAAACGGATTACATTGATCTTTATTACCTGCACATGTGGGACTACATGACCCCTGTAGAAGAAGTGATGCGGGGATTGGATGACCTGGTGCGTTCCGGTAAAGTCCGCTACGTGGGAGTTAGCGATACGCCTGCCTGGATTGTAGCTGAAGCCAACACGCTGGCGGAGCTGCGTGGCTGGTCGCGATTTGTTGGATTGCAGGTTCCATATTCACTGGTTGATAGGTCGCTCGAGTGGGCGCTCTTGCCAATGGCACGCCATTGGGACATGGCTGTTATGCCATGGGGCTTATTGGAAGCAGGTCTCCTAACGGGAAAGTATATGCAAAACTCAGACGAACCGACCCGCATAGATCGTTCAAAAGTAAAGCTGGGAGAGAAATCGCAGGCGGTTGTTGCGGTAGTCGAAGAAGTGGCTCGCGAAACAGGACGTTCGATGGCGCAGGTGGCGATCAACTGGGTTCGGCAGCAGCAGGATAAAGCCTTAATGATCCCGATACTGGGTGCTCGCTCCGTAGAACAGCTCCAGGATAACCTGCAGGTCCTGGAATGGCGGCTGGATGATGATCAATTAAGCCGAGTAGATGAGGTAAGCCGAATCGAACTTGGCTTTCCGCATAATTTTCTGGAGGGCAATCCGTACATCTTCGGCGCAACGTACGAACAGGTCGATAATCATCATGTGTAAAAGCATGCGCGAAATGTCAATGTCCTTTTTCAGGTACTTATATCCACTGTATAAATTATCAGGAACATGACGTGACAGCATCATTTCTAAGATCTTTAGGGAAAACCGATTTGAAGGTATCGCCGATAGGGTTGGGCTGCTGGCAGTTCAGCAAGGGCAAAGGATTGACGGGACGCTACTGGTCTGTGCTTTCTGATGACGATATTGCTGAGATTGTGAAGCTCAGTCTGGATGGCGGGGTCAACTGGTTCGACTCTGCCGAGGCTTATGGCAGTGGGGAGTCCGAACGGGCGCTCGCGCGGGCGTTAAAACGGTTAGAAGTAGCCAGGGAAGATGTTATCATCGCTACGAAATGGTGGCCGGTGCTGCGTTCTGCCCGATCGCTCGTCAATTCAATTGGCGAGCGTCTGAATGCTTTAGGGGTCTCACAGATTGACCTTTATCAGATCCACCAACGCTTATCCAGATCATCTGTAAATGCAGAAATGCGCTCAATGGCGAAATTGGTTGATATGGGAAAAATTCGCAGCGTCGGGATCAGCAACTATTCTGCGGATGATATGCGCGCTGCCCATAATGAGCTGCAAGTGCACGGTCTGACGCTGGCATCCAACCAGGTCAAGTTCAACTTAC
>JAUXFR010000191.1 GCA_030622805.1 Anaerolineae bacterium
CCTGCACGAAACGCCACGCGGCCAGGTGCTAATACTAGACACCCTGAGATCAACTCCTTTTGAAACTTTGTTTTCACTCGCGAAGACCATTCTCAGTGATACAGTTGAAGTCAGCCTGCTCGCATGGCTGCAGACATTCAACTTCTTTAATCTGAAGAATTTTGGCTTGTTACCAACTTTGCTCTATGCTGGGATCGTGCTCGCCGCAACCGCTTTGTTTATTGTTTATCTTCTGAAGTACCGTGAGAGTAAGGAAATAGATCCGACAAATGATGAAAACGGATCCAGGAGATGGGGCATAACCCTGCTCTTGATCGGGTTGTTTGGGCTGTTGATTGCCGGCTGGCCATTCTGGTCAACCGGGCTTCCGATCGAACTTGGTTTTCCTTACGATCGTTTTACATTGGCGATGATGATGGGAACCAGTATGCTGTTCATTGGTCTGATCATCGCTCTGGTCAAGAAGAGACTGCTGCAGGTCATCCTTGTCGGTACGTTAATCGGTCTGGCGATCGGGCTCCATTTTCAAAACGCCAATCACTACCGGCGCGAGTGGAGCACACAGAAAGATTTGTTCTGGCAGCTCGCCTGGCGCGCCCCTGGACTGGAACCAGGCACGATGATCCTTACATCGGAACTCCCATTTGTGCATTACAGCGATAATTCATTGACCGCACCTCTAAACTGGACCTTTGCACCGGACTTCCAGGGTAAAAGAATGCCGTATTTGCTTTACCAGATAGAATCGCGCCTTGGCAATAACCTGACCAGTTTCGATCCGGGAATTGATATCTATGAGGATTACCGGGCGTTTTATTTCGAAGGGTCAACAGACCAGGCGCTCGTGTTTTATTACCAGCCGCCAGGCTGTGTTCAGGTTCTGGACTACAACATCCATGCCAGGCTTCCTCAAAAACCGAAGTACATCTCCTCCGCGATGCCGCTCTCGAATATCAATCTCATTCAGCCAGAAGCCGACCCTCCTGCTCAACCCCCACTGCACATACTGGGTCCAGAACCATCACATGACTGGTGTTATTATTTTGAAAAAGCAGACCTGGCGCGCCAGCAGGGCAATTGGAATCACGTAGTGGATCTTGGTAATCAGGCTCTCCAATTGGACCAACGCTTATATCCGGTTAACGCACCGGAGTATTTACCCTTTATCGAGGCATATGCCCAAACTGGTGACTGGCAGCGCGCAGTAGAATTAACAGAACAGGCTTTCCAACTGAACTTTCGCATGGATAGAGCCTTATGCTCTACCTGGGAACGCATTCAAAATACGACTGCCCCAGGTCCAGAGTTAAACAACAGTATCGAACAGCTCAATCAGATGTTAAAATGCAGTACACGCTAACCTGATCCGGGGTTACAATTTATAGTGTTATTATGATCTCAAATATTCGAAAAGGAATTTCGATAGTGATCCCCGTCTACAATAGCGAAGGATCGCTGGAAAAGCTGCTCGCCGGTCTCTCCCAAACACTGCCAGAGCAAGGTGCGGAGTTCGAGGTGATCCTGGTTAACGATGGCAGTCGCGACCGGAGCTGGGAGCTGATCACGGAATTAGTGCAGGTTTATCCGTGGGCATCGGGCATCAACTTGATGCGCAACTGTGGACAGCACAACGCCTTGCTCTGTGGAATCCGAAGCGTTAAATACGACACCACGATCACAATGGACGATGATCTTCAGCATCCAACGCAGGAAATTCCAAAACTGCTGGCAAAATTATCCGAAGGCTATGACGTTGTTTACGGGACTCCACTGCAGCAGCAGCACGGTTTATTGCGGAATGCCGCTTCCTGGGTTACCAAACTGGCTCTTCAGGGGACGATGGGCGCCGATACTGCCAGGCACATCAGTGCATTTCGTGCCTTCCGAACGCGCCTGAGAGATGCTTTCAGCCACTATCAAAACCCATATGTATCTGTGGACGTGTTGCTTACTTGGGGAACAACAAGTTTTTCCACCGTGATGGTGCGGCACGACCCGCGTTTGTCCGGAGAGACGAATTATACATTCCGCAAGCTGGTCGTCCACGCTTTGAACATGATCACCGGCTTCAGTGTGTTACCCTTACGATTCGCCAGCCTGTTGGGATTTTCCTTTGCACTGTTCGGTTTGCTCGTATTAATCTATGTCATTGGCAGGTATCTGATCCAGGGTGAGAGTGTGCCAGGTTTTCCCTTCCTCGCATCTATCATTGCTGTTTTTTCCGGCGTTCAGCTCTTCGCATTAGGCATTATCGGCGAATATCTGGCCCGAATGCACTTCCGCCTGATGGATCGCCCTTCCTATGTGATACGAGAAAAGACATCTGAATAAAAAACACTTGGATAGCCTTGATGACAGAGATTTGTGAATTACTCCCCTGGGATAGCGAGTTCTTCGATTTCCGAATTGGTCGGGTGACCACACCGCACCTCTCGACAAAAATCCTGCGAAGGATATCAGCCTGGTGTGAGGAAAATCATATCGAGTGCCTGTATTTCCTTGCCGATTCTGGACATGGGGAAACCACTCGACTGGCCGAACAGAATGATTTCCACCTGGTGGACATAAGGATAACCCTACAAAAAAATCTAGATGGCTGGCATCACGACGAACAGGAGCAGTTGTTCGCGCCTGCACACATTCGCCCTGCTCGCACTTCGGACATCGCTACGCTTCGAGATATCGCCAAAGATAACCACACGCAATCCCGTTTTTTCTATGATCCCTGTTTTCCAATCCCACTTTGCCAGTCACTTTACCAAACATGGATTGAGAAAAGCTGCCAGGGCTATGCTGATTCCGTGCTCGTTTCCGATTCGGCAGGCGAAGCGACAGGCTATATCACCTGCCACTTACCGACGAGCGAATCGGGCGCAAAAATTGGGTTGCTGGGAATCGAACCCGCTTTTCAGGGACAGGGTATTGGTCAGGCGCTGGTTAACACTGCCTTATCGTGGTTTGTCATGAATCAGGTCAGTAGTGTGAGCGTTATCACCCAGGGACGCAATATCTCCGCCCAACGTCTTTACCAGCAGTGCGGTTTTCTCACCAGTGAGTTGCAGCTCTGGTATCACCGTTGGTTTGCAGGGTGTTCAATCTAGCCAAGGAATTATCCATGTATATCTTAGCAGTCGACCCGGGTGAGAAACGGTTAGGTGTAGCGATTAGCGATTCGACGGGAACCATCGCAAACCCACTAACCATCATCAAGCATGTATCACGTCCGATCGACGCAGCCACGATCGCCCAACTGGCAGGCGATCATTCAGTGAAATTAATCATCGTCGGAGCTACTTACGATGATGACGGAGAACTTACTCCCCAGGGTCGCCGGGGAGCTCGCCTGGCGGAAGCCATTAAGACGCAGACGGATATCGCTGTAGCTTTGTGGGACGAAAGCAACAGCACACAGGCTGTAAAGGCAGCTCGCATCGCGATGGGTTCTCCGCGCTCGAAACGCAAAAGGCACCTGGACGATCTGGCTGCCACATATATCTTGCAGACGTATTTAGACTTTCATGGAAAATAGCAATGGGTGTTTGTCAGGGGTTTGTGCTCATTTATTGCAGACAGACCGATATTGGAAATAATCTTACCAGTACACACTGATTGGACCTATGGAAAGAAGATCTTCTTGTAAAACATTCACTGTCCTGGCGGTCATGGTCGGGTGTGTGATCGCATTTGGTGCGTACATGCTCCTGGTTAATATTCCCGGGCAGGCAGAACATACTTTCGGTCCGCCAACACCGCGTCTGAGCTACTTCCAACGGATTTACCTGTCTCAACGCCTGACGTCTGACCAGGACGAACTCACAACCGCGCATAATCCCTTCCAGGAAGAGGTGCCATTCCAGATCGAGGTGGGCGAGACAACGTACTCGATAACCAATCACCTGGAGCAGTTAGGGTTGATCCAGAACGCGGCTGCACTGCGATATTATATGGTTTAGTCCGGTATTGACACATTTCATCAGGCAGGTGATTATACGCTAAGCGCCAGGATGACGCCGGTAGAGATCGCTCAAGCCCTGCATGATGCGACACCA
>JAUXFR010000104.1 GCA_030622805.1 Anaerolineae bacterium
GAAAACGTCCTCAACTACCCTATACTTTCCATACGATGAATATCGATACTCAACGGCATACTTGATTACCTGGTCGTGCTCGGGTTTGCGTTCGTGTAGACCATGGTCACCAGGACCATCTGGCATCGCAGTTTGTTGGGCAGGGGCGTGGGATTTTTGGTCAGATGGCTGACGAATGATAAGAATTTGAACGAAGGATGAAGGTGTAATTATGAAGAAAAAAACTTCCAAAAAACGCATCTGGATCGCGATTGGAATTGTCGTGCTTATATTGGTGGTGCTGATATTTTTCTCGGATATCCAGGATGTGGTCGATATGCTGTTAACTGCCGATTGGGTTGTATTAGCTGCCGCCACAGTTTGTATGATGTTCGGGATGCTGCTGATAACAACCCGCTGGCGTTACGTTCTTAATAACCGACCAAAATTTCTCCCAACGTTTCACGCAGACGGTATCAGCTTTACGAGTAAGTTTTTCCTGCCGATCCCAATTCCAATCCTGAGGGTGGTTAATTTATCGCTTCTAACTCCCATCGATGTGTCCGAATCAACGTCAGCAGCGGTAATTGACCGCATGATAGGATTTGTCATGCGGTTGGTGGCGCTGGCACTCACCTTTCTGTTCATCTCCGGGACCAGGCTTTCTATCTGGGTCATTCTGGGGGGAATTCTTTTTTTACTGGCAGTATTTGGAATCATGAGCTGGTTGGTAAAGAATGCAAAAAATATTCTCCCGAGAATCACAAAACTGGTCGCGCGTCTACCAAATATGAGCGAAGAGCAGTTAGAGGGAGCCATGACTAACCTGTATAATGGCCTGGAGCAGGTGCAGTCAACGCGTAAGCTGTTAACTGCGATGCTGATATCGCTGGTGATGTGGACATTCTTCCTGTTATTTTACACCCTGGGGTTTCACGCCCTGGATTTCGGTGTCAGCACGCGTGAAGCTTTCGCGATGGCATCCGCAGCCCTGGTGATCGTGCCCCCATCCACACCGCCGATGATTGGTTTCTACCAGGGTTTGATGGTTGCCATCCTGCTGCCTTTTGGCTATATAAACCTTTCAGAAGCGACCGCCTATGCGATCCTTGTGTTCCTCGTTCAACTGGTCTTGTGGCTGATCGTGGCCATCTGGGGTCTGCGCCGGGCGCACCTCAAAGTCAGTGATGTGATCCATGAATCGAGAGAAGGTGTACAGCAAGACAGCCTTATATTAGAGCAGCCTGACAATTAAAGTTGGTGTTTAAATTCCTCAACTTCTAATTACTGAAAATAATTAAGGAGATATGAAGATATGAAAGAAGAAAAATTTCCCATTTTACGCACAGTCTTACGCACAGTAATCATCTGGGCCAGCGAGGTGCTGGCTTTGGCGATTATGGTATGGATATTACCTGGCATCTATATAGATAGCTGGCTGACAGGAGTTATCTTCGTGGCTGCCGTGGGTGTTCTGAACGCTCTGCTGTGGCCGATCTTATCGCGATTTTTCCTGCCGTTTATGGTCATCACACTCGGCTTCGGGTCGCTTTTATTGAACGCTTTTGTTCTCTGGTTGGCAATGCAATTTATCGAAGGCGTGGGAATCGAGAATTTCTGGACGTTGATCTTTGTCGCTTTCGGCATGGCGCTGACCAACATTATTGTCTCAAGCCTGTTGACCATTGACGATGATGCGACCTATTATCGAAACGTACTCCACCGTAGGACTCGCCGGGCGAGAAAAAAGGAGGGAAAGGATGTAAAGACTTATCCCGGTGTGATCTTCCTGGAGATTGACGGTCTGGCAGAGGAGATTCTACAGAGCGCCTTGCAGGAAGGCTACATGCCAACGCTTTCGAGATGGCTGAAAATCGGTAGTCACAAAGTTATGGCCTGGGAGACGGACACGTCTTGCCAGACGGGCGCCAGCCAGGCTGGGATCCTGCACGGCAGCAATGATAACATGCCGGCTTTCCGCTGGGTGGAGAAAGAGAATAATGGCGCCATCACGACCACCTCCGGACCCTGGGATACTCCTGTGATTGAAGAACAGCACTCCGATGGAAATGGTTTATTAGCAGGGAGTGGTTACAGCCGTTCGAACATGTTCTCGGGTGATGCCGTAAATGCCATCTTTACGTACAGTCGTTTAACATCGGGGGGCAGCATGTACACTCCCTCGTTCTACGCCTACTTTTCCAGTCCGTATAACTTTATCCGCACGATTGGCCTCGTGGTCTGGGAAATTTATAAAGAAATGCGATCCCAGCGGCGGCAGGAGCGAGAAGACATCCAGCCGCGCCTGGATCGCAAAGAGCGCGGAGGTCCATACCCTTTCATGCGCGCCTTCACGAATGTCATCATGCGCGACATGAATACTTACACGCTTATCGGGGATATCTACGAGGGCGAAGCGGATGCCATTTACTGCACCTACGCGGCATACGATGAAACTGCCCATCATTCGGGAATAATGGATGAGGATGCGATGGATGAGTTAACGCAGTTAGACAGGCAGTTCGCGCGTTTGGAGCATGCCTCCCAGATATCCGACCGTTCTTACAAATTCGTTGTTCTGTCCGACCATGGGCAGACCCAGGGAGCAACGTTCAAACAGCGCTATGGAGAGTCTCTAGAAGAGTACATTGGACGCATACTGCCAGAAGAAATGAAAGTGTACGAAGATGTCCAGGTTCATGAGGACTGGGGTCAACTGAGCGCTGTTGTGACCGACCTAGCCGAAGATGATGAACATGGCCTGACCCAACGATTAGCCCGGCGTTCTAAAGAACGCTACTACAAAGACATGGTCATGATGGGACCTACTTATGAACGTGTGAAGCAGGAAAAGCAAGGTGTGGTGGCAGCTTCCAAGCAAGCGGAAGTGATCGTGCTGGCTTCCGGCAACCTTGGGCTGATCTACTTCACGGATTGGGAGGAGCGCATCAGCTATGAAGATATGGAACGTGCCATGCCTGGTTTTATCGAGGCCTTGGTGAAGCATGAGGGTATCGGCTTCGTCATGGTGCGTTCAAGTGAACACGGTGCTATGGTGATCGGTGAACAGGGCACCTATTTCTTGGACGAGGACCGCATTGAGGGTGAAAACCCATTGAAAGACTTCCGACCTCGGGCTCCCCAGCACCTGAAACGAACGGACAGTTTTAAGTATTGCCCCGATATCCTCGTAAACAGCTTCTACGATCCGGTTACTGAGGAAGGAGCCGCCTTCGAGGAACTGCTGGGATTCCACGGTGGACTGGGTGGCAACCAGGCCAAACCATTTCTGTTGTTCCCAGCCGAATGGGATATTGATAAAGAAGAGATCGTGGGAGCGGAGCAGGTTTATAGGGTACTTAAGGGTAGGGTGAGTACATATGGATCAGCAGTGTCTGAATGAGGTCGACCTTTCAAATCGATTTCAATTTCTGTCACACTGGAGAAACTGAGTCAATATGATCTATTTCATTGTACGTGTAATTGTAAATGCCCTGGCAGTCGCGCTTACGATCGCGATCACGCCTGGCATAGATCTGGCGCCAGATCTGGAACAGAAGATGATCATCCTCCTGGTCTATCTTATTTTGGGGACAGCATTCGGTCTGATAAACGCATTAATCCGCCCTCTGGTTCTGCTTGTGACTGGAACCCTTGTAATCTGGACAATGGGGTTGTTCACATTCGTGATCAATGGCTTGATGTTCTATCTGCTTTCAATACTGACGCCTAACCTGGTGGTGATCAATTCGCCTGCGATAATCTGGGTTATTCTGGCAGGAGCCATCATGGGAGTTGTCGTAACCATCCTGGAGGCGATTTTTGGCTTGGATAGCCCGGTAATTGATGATACCGGTAAAAGCAAGTTCTACTGGCGCTGGTTAGGTCTTCTACCTGGGGGAAGACGTAATAGGATTGTTGAAAACATCCGTCTCAAGCAAGTTTATGACATCATTCGCCGCTATAGCATTGACATTATGGTCGGAATAACCCCTCTGGCTGGCTTTCGCCGGTATATGCAGCGCTTGATTTACCCTACCAAGCAAGTCATTGCCGAAGAAAGTCCCCCAAAAGCCATCCGATTGATGCTGCAAGATTTAGGACCAACCTATGTCAAGCTTGGACAAATGATCGCCAGCCGCTCGGAGATGCTTCCAGAAGAATGGGAGGCGGAGCTCAGCAAGTTACAAAGCGAGGTAGACCCCTTTCCATATGAAGAAGCCCATCGCATCATAACTGAAGAGCTTGGATCACCCCCTGAAGAATGTTTCACCTCGTTTGAAACGGAACCATTTGCGGCAGCCTCCATGGCCCAGGTTTATCGAGCTACATTACCCGAGGGAGAAGATGTGGTGGTGAAAGTGGAACGCCCGGATATCAATGTCACTGTGCGCGGGGACCTTAATGTGATACGGAATGTTGTCTCTACATTGGAGAAGCGAGCTGAGTGGGCACGCAACTTCGGTTTCAGCGGCATGGTCGAAGAATTCGCAGAAAACGTGACTGAGGAGCTGGATTACGAAAACGAAGCATACAATGCTCGCCGCCTAAAGCAAACCATGAACGAGTTCGATTATGTCAGTGTCCCCACCATCTACGGCGAATACAGCACCTCAAAAGTCATAACCATGGAGTATATGCAGGGTGTCAAGATCACTGAAAACAAAGCATTGGATGCTGCCGGGATTGACCGGGAAGAGCTGGCGCGTGCTTTCATCAGGGTAATCAATAAGCAGGTTATGATTGATGGCTTCTTTCACGGTGATCCTCATCCTGGCAATGTGCTGGTCGAATTGGAAAGCGGAAATATTGTCTTCTTAGACCTGGGCATGATGGGTCAGTTGACTGATGAGGAGCGAATGGCTTTATTCGATGTCATCTGGTCATTGAAATATGGCGACTCGCATAACCTTACAAGGACACTGCTGAGGTTATCTGCCCATTTCAAGGAGATCGACGAGGAAGAACTTCAACAAGATATTGACCGCCTGGTACAACGTTATGTAATTTACAGTGACTCCCCACCACAACTCTCTGATGTGGTTCCAGTGGTTCTCAACCTGCTTTTCGTTTATGGTCTGCAATTGGATCGTTCTTTTACGATTGCCCTCAAAAGTATGATGCAGACTGAAGAACTCGTGCGTACCCTGGCTCCCGAACTATCCTTCCTTAATGCAGCAGTTGAGGAAGTGCAGGGAGTGATGATGGAGCAATTGAGAGGTGATGTGATCTATGATGGGCTCAAAAAGCACAGCCTTAAGACTGCAAAAACCATTGTAGTTAATTGGCCACGCTGGCAGCGTTCAGCAGCGAAATGGGTCGAACAGTTGGAGAGCGGTCAATTTGCGGTTAGACTCGATACGAGTGATGTAAATAAAAATATCAATCAGGTTGAGAAGAGCTTAAATCGCAGCGTGCGCAGCTTGGTCCTGGCCCTGTTACTTGTCGGGATGCTGCTTGGATCGGCGATCATCAGCCTCGCACCCATACAAGAGCTTCGGTTCCTGGATTTTATTCCATTTGATGTGTTCGTCCTCGTGTTCATCATTGCAGCCGTTCTCGCTTTCGTATATGTCATGTTCGCGATCTGGAGCGCCTGGCGGGATCACAAGCGGTGAACCTACCCACAAAGAGTCCAGAAACATGAAAGACTCGATATATCCCAAAATGTTAAACTCCAGTTCATGGAAAAAACGGATCGCCCGTTCATTACGCCCCACTGGACGCACTTTCAATTGCCGCACACCACTTTTGCGTGCTTCA
>JAUXFR010000023.1 GCA_030622805.1 Anaerolineae bacterium
AAATTGAAGATGGTCAGGTAGTCGCGTATCGCACAAAGATCAAGGTTTCATTCAAATATAAAACTGAAGATTAAAATATCGGTCTGATTGAAGTTCAGACAGTTAGGCGACGGATAACACCACCGTAATTTCGTAGTATGTGTAGGTGTCTATTGACGCGTTGGTAAGATACAGTAAATATGTTCAGAACAAGATCCCATATGTGCATCATAGGAGATTTAAATGCAGGATAAGATAAATATGTCAGGAATAAAATATCCTGATCTGGTGGAAATGCTTCGTTTCCAGGCAAAGAATTTAACCGATCATACTGTTTTCACTTATCTCTTAGATGGCGAATCTGATGAGCAATCTGTAACTTATACAGAATTGGATGAACAGGTCCAGATGATTGCCTCCAGATTACAACACTCAGGTGCGGCGAACGAACGGGTGCTGTTGCTTTATCCACCCGGACTTGATTATATCCGTGGATTTTTTGCCTGCCTGTATGCGGGTGCGGTTGCTGTGCCTACATATCCCCCGGATGTGACTCGATTGGAACGCACATTGCCTCGTTTTCTGTCCATCGTGAACGATGCAAAACCAACCATCGCGTTGACCATCTCACCTATCCTGATGATGGCTCAGGAGTTTCTGTCTCAATATCCAGAGCTGAGCGGTATTGAATGGTTGGCAACGGATGAGATTATCATGGAAGCTGATATGGGTTCTAATGGTGGGGATAACTGGGAAAAACCTGATATTGATTCCGATTCGCTGGCTTTCTTGCAGTACACGTCCGGTTCAACAGCGACACCACGTGGCGTGATGCTCTCTCATGGGAATTTGCTCCATAACCTGGACAGTATATGCAGTGCATTTGAAGTTCGAGAAAGCGATAAAGGCATGTTCTGGCTGCCGTTTTATCACGACATGGGGTTGATAGGAGGGATATTGGGACCGATATATTGCGATATGATGAATATAATGATGTCTCCGCTTGATTTTCTACAACGTCCTTTACGATGGTTGAACGCTATCTCACGCCATGGAGCAACGATAAGCGGTGGACCAAATTTCGCATATGATCTTTGTGTCCGTAAAGTAACCGCAGAACAAAAGGAGAAATTAGACCTCAGCAGCTGGAAACTGGCATTCAATGGAGCTGAACCAGTTCGAGCGGATACACTTGAACGTTTCTATGAATATTTCGCGGAATGCGGGTTTAGAAGAGAGGCATTTTATCCGGCATACGGTCTTGCAGAGGCAACCTTATTTGTATCCGGTGGGCAGAGAGATACATATCCGAACATCCATACCTTCAGCACAGAGGCTTTAGCTGGTGGAGAAGTCGAGCTCGCTGAAGAAACTGATGGGCTGCAGATGGTTAGCTGCGGATCTCCAGGGAACAATATCGAAATTGCTATCGTAGATCCAGGCACCTTTGCACCCCTCTCTGTTGATCTGGAGGGGAAAACAGATATCGGTGAAATATGGGTGGTGGGACAAGGCGTGGCGCGGGGATACTGGGAAAGGGACAAGCAGAATCAGCAGGTGTTTTGTGCCCGACTCGAGGGGAATCTGGACAAAAAATACATGCGTACAGGCGATCTCGGATTCTTAATGCAAGGTGAACTGTACATAGCCGGGCGTTTGAAGGATCTGATCATTATCGATGGGGTGAATCATTATCCACAGGATATTGAACTGACCGTTGAACGGTGTCACCCTGGACTTCGACCAGGCTGCAGCGCAGCTTTTTCGGTTGAAGTGGGCGAACGTGAAAGGCTCGTCGTTATAGCGGAGATCGCCCGATCGAATAAATTAGTAGCGATCCAGGCTCAGGGATTGGATCTTCAACCGGACATTATAGATAAAACTATTAGAGAAGCCATATCCAGGCAGCACGATTTGAGACTGCATGACATAGTGCTGTTAAAACCCGGCACTGTCCCGAAAACATCCAGTGGGAAAATTCAACGACATCTCAGTAAGATTGGCTATCTCGAAGAATCCCTAGATGTGTGGGTGGGATAGAAGAAATACTGGCTTTGGGGGCAGATAGATTGTTATGTGTTTGACTAAAGCGTGACATCCTCAGGGGTAAGCCACCCACTTCCGGGGAACAACAATGTTATCTGTGGGGAAAACAAACCAGAGCTGGCTGAAACTTCAACAGGGTCACCAACAGCCGTTATCCTGCCCTGATCGATCAACGCTATTCGATCCGCGGTCGCGGCAGCCATCTCGACATCGTGCGTAACCAGCAATACGCCCATCCCTTCAGCGCACCAGATTTTCAACAAAGTGATTAAATCCTGCTTGGCTTCGTAATCTAAACCACGCGTAGGTTCATCCAGTATGATTGCACCGGGTTGAGTTATTGTAATCGCAGCCAGTGCAACCCGCTGTTTCTCACCAACACTTAAATCCCTAGGGTAGGAGTCACGTTTCTCACTAATACCGAGAAAGCGCAGCAATTCATCTGGATGCATATCATCGGGGTTCAAATGGTGGTTGTGGATCGTGATTTGCAGCTCTTCTGATACACTTTCTGCGAACAACAAAGCGTTGGGATCTTGCGGCAGGTATCCAACTTTCTGGCAGATATCCGATACATGCTTCCCTGAAATTGATTGGTTTGCGACAGAAATTGATCCAGAATTTATGGGCTGTAAACCGACTATGGATCGGAGCAATGTAGATTTGCCGGCTCCGTTTGGTCCCATTAACACAAGTATCTCACCTGGAAATAAATTCAGGTTAATTCCATCCAGTATCTGCTTTGTGCCAATATGGATATCGAGATCAGATACCTGGATATAAGGTTGCTTATAGTTGCTTTCTGATGAGAAGCTTACCTTTTTTATTGGATTGATTATACTAGTTGAGATAAACTTCTTTGCTTCTTCAACGCCCAAAGGTTTTGGCTCCCAACCAAAGCGATTGGCCAATTTAACCACTGGAGGTCCAAGACTTATTAAACTTAATATGTCCCGAGGGCGACCGCTCAGGACGCCAGGTACCGATTTGTCAAGATAGATCATCTGGTCGGTGTAGGGTAATATCCTTTCCAGGCGGTGCTCCGCAAGGATTACAGTCAGGTTGTGTTCACCTTTTAATTGAACCAGCAGCTGCAGCAGTTCATCAGCGGATCCAGCATCAAGTTGAGAAGTAGGTTCATCGAGCACTAAAATATTCGGTTTCAGGACCAGAGCAGATGCTAATGCGACCCGCTGTTTTTCTCCGCCTGATAGGTTATCCAGACTCCGGTTGCGAAGTGGGGTGAGCTTGAGCATGTCCATCGCAACTTCTACGCGGGTGTGCATTTCATCGACTGGCATCGCCGCGTTTTCAAGTGCAAAGGCGATCTCATCTTCGACACGATCGACCACAAACTGGCTTTCGGGATCTTGAAAAACAAATCCGACATGACGGCTCATCATATTGGGCGATTCCTGTACCGGGTCCAATCCCGCAATCCTGATTGCGCCGCGCAGTGTGCCTCCACTGAAATGGGGGACCAGACCGTTTATACAGCGCAGCAACGTGGACTTACCAGAACCGGATAATCCACACACGAGTGCCAGCATACCTTCAGCGATGACAAGATCTACATCTTGAATTGCGGGTCGGTCTGCACCTGGATAGCTGAATGTGACACTTTGAAAGCTGATCATTCTTGAACCGATATATTTGATATGTAAATAAGGATGGCAGGCATAAGTAAACCCAGCAGAAGGATACCGATAAACGGATCGAATCCAGGTAAGTGCATTGTTGGATACACTTCATAATGAAGGGTTTCCTTGTCAATAAAAGGGAGCGGAAATAACAACGCAGAGATCACTGCAGCCACTCCTGACAGTATGAGAGCGTCCTGCCAGGTCCATTTCTCGAGAATATACGTGCTGTGGGGAGTGCTTCTTCCGATCAACCACAACACAATTAGCAACAGACCGATTCCGGATATCAGCAGCAGGCTTCCAAATAAAAGCCAGTCTGTAAAGAGTGTCAATATCCAACCAATCAAAAGCAGCAGCAACCCGAACAGGACCATGATTCTTCCCCACCAGACCTCCTGATTCGCTGTGCTGGCAGCTAATCCACGTGCACTCATTGACTCTGAAAGGCTCAACGCACGTTCCAAACCGCCCGTTAACAGTGGAATTAATAACGGCAGCCAATCCCGAATACCACGCATGCGATGCCCTCGCACTGACTGCGCCTCTCGGATCTGGTGATATTGACGGATCGTATTTGGGATAAAAGTGATCGCGATGGATGTCACAACTGCCACCGGATAAAACGCGCGTGGAATGACGCGGATCAATCTACGCACGGATAATGCCCGATTCAGGATGAAAAATGCGTAGAAAATACCAAAAAGCACCAGCCCATTCAAAGCGCCATATACGAAAGCTTCTACGGTAATCGAGCCTCCAATTAATGGAAAACTCGTTGGCAAAGAGAATAGAACGGTCTCGCCATAATGCGAAATCGCTGCATTAAAGACCGCCGAAAGGGTGATTAACATCAATGCAATGCGGAATGGGGAAACCGGAATTGATCTGTTATCATCTGCACCATTTGTAATCCTGGACTTCAAAGCAAGCTGAGTATCTAGAAGAAACAAACAGAGCAGGATCAGGATTATATATAATGGATTGCGTGTTACAGAAAGGGCTATCAGGACTGCAGCGATCCAGATAAACCAGGTCCAGGTATTTATCATTGGGGGATATGGATGGAATCCTTTAACACGGTTTCAATGGCTGCCTGAAATTGATGTTCTTGAAGGTTTGTCTGATCGTGCTGGAAGGTAAGTTTGTGTAAAAAGCGACGCAATACAGACAGGATTGGTATGCCAAATGCGAAAAGTAATAGAGCGGTGCCAAAGGCTCGACTGAGATCCCAAAAGAATGATGACAATAAATAATAGCTGGTGTAGCGGCTGATAAGCTCAATTGTGCTGATACCTTGAGACCCGTATTGTCCAACGGGATCAACGAAATAAGGCCAGCTCCATAAATTCATGATCACACCATAAAGAAACCCCCAAAAAAAGCCGAATAAAATAAGCGCAAGAAGTTCGATTCTGCTGCTCTGATTCTTGCTGTTCGAATAAGAACTGGTCCGTTGAACGAAAGGACGTAATATGGGAGCGGACATTCCAACCCATCCCGCTGCGAACATCTGACTCGGCAGCCAGGGACCAACTCCGCCAGTCACTAGCGCAGACACCAGCATGGTCAATGCGCCCAAAAGGAATCCAAATCTGCCTCCGTACAGGTATCCAGCAAGGATGATAAGCAGGAAAATTGGGCTGAAGCCGCCAGGACCTGGAATTCCCACCTCGATAAATCTCAGCGATGCGTTGATGGCAATTAACACACCCAATAAGGCGATCACTTTAGTGTTGACCTGCCCCTGAACCTCATAGATCAACACCACCAGACTCAGGCTTAACAAGACCGTCAGCATCAGAGGCGTATGTCCAAATCCTGCCTGACCTGTTGGCGTATTCTGAACGATCGCTGATGAAATGAAGGGGTAGAGTAATGAAAGGACACCGAGAATGAATGTGGCGCTGTAAATGGCGATGCTCGATAAGCGAATTGATTTCGGCAGCATCATAACTTCCTTATCTTGTTGGCTTGAAATCCAGCCACCAATAGCAGTGCTCCAGCCAGCACGCCAAACACGATGTAATTTCCAGTTGAATCCGCTGATGCGTTCGCGGCTTCTTGTGTTTCCTGAGTTGCATAAGCTGGATCAGGTGCGGTTTCAAGCTCTGGTGCTGGCATGGTTGGTGGCGAAGTGGCTGGTCGTGTTGTCGGTAGAATCAGTTTTGCCGGCAGGAGGATATGTGGGTTGATCGGTGTAGCTGGTACCTGAGCGGGTGTGGTATTGGATTCCGGCGTCAGGTTGGCAGATTCGAGCGCCGCACCTGGCGATTCGGTTGGAATAATGATCTCCGTTGCGGTGGCTACACCTCTGGATGGGGCAGGATATGGCTGATAGGTTGGTGCAGCGGTGTTCGTGACAACCACGGTTGATGTGGTTGGGGTTTGGGTAGTTGTTGGACTTAAGGTGGGTGTCGCTGTACTGATCTCGTTTTCGGTTGTACAGATCTGATCGAACGGAATTACATCAGGTGGATCACCTGTTCCCCACCTCCAGCCATCCACATCACCGTCCTGCAACTGTGTGCTGCTGGAACCCTGGGGTGAGTATGCCCATTGATCGTTTTCGAGCTGCCAGTAGGACCAGTAATCAGGCGGAGACTGGCAGAAACAATCGTTCGCCGGGCAGCCGACGGCTTCGATTTTACAGATCGCCGCGCCCTGAGACTCATATGATGCAATTATTGATAACCCCGATCGTTCGAGTAGCTCGTATCCGGTGATGCTTTGTTCGTCAAAATTAACGCACCGGGTTTCTGTTGTGCCGTCGTCGAACTGGACAATGATCGCTGCGCGGTTCGATGCTGCCGCATCCACATATCGTATGCCAATCAGCATCACAATACTGAACGCCAGAAAGTAAAACAATCGAAGGTGAGTTCTTCTCGACATTTATTCCTGTTGAATACCCATTATTACATTCGTCAGTTATTTATCAACAATGGCGCTGTAAACCAGGGGCATGAAGATTGTCGGGCAGTATTCAACTATTCTTTGCTGCAGCGGGTAAGGTAGACCCAACAGCGCCGGTATAGACTGAGTTGTAGCCCGCATGTTTTCACCATAGCCTGGCATCCATTCGAAGCTGCCGTTTTCAAGCTGCATACTCAGGATGAACTCGACCGGGTTTGTGCCGCTGATCACCCAGGTGCCGGTGATCGGATCCTGACCCACAGCGTAAATCGCCTGCGTCACATAGGCTGTAGAATTCGTGTCACTATCCGTGCCGTATTGGGAATCGGGATCGTATGGAAAACCACCGTCATCGTTTTGGGCTGCTTTCAGATAATCGAGTGCGCTCAAGATCAGTGTAGAAGTAGGGGGTTCACCTGCTGTGATCAGGGTTTGAAGTACCAGCGCGGTTGTGTTCGTGTCGCTACCAAAACCCTGATTCCATTCCCAACCGCCATTCTGCATGACGGAATCGATCAGTTGTGTGATCGCTGTTGAAGGAAGCGTTTCGCTCATTGATTGCGTGCCGAGCATGCCCCAGGCGTTGAATCCGCTGTGATTGCTGTAGGTGCCTAAGGTTGGTGAATAATAGTCCGCTGGTGTTTTGGTCAGGGCGGGAATGCATAAATCTGCTGCTGCGAATCCAGCAGCCAATTTACCAGATTCCGCGACTGTTTTATTTGAATAGGGTGCACTCCTGTTTCCAGAGATGAAATAATCACTCAATGGAACAGTGTAAAATGTTTGCCGCCAATCTGCTGCCCGATGCTGGTTGGAACCTGCAGCAAGAAGCACTTCAACTGAACTGCTCATCGAGTCATATCCACCCGTAACTGTATTTTGTTTTAATTTCAACCAGTCCAACGCATTGGAAACACTGACCATGATTGGCGCTGGTGGGAGTGTTTCAGGTGCATCCCAGATGTCCCAGCGCCAGCCTTCCACATCACCGATATCTACAGTTGTGACACTGGCTCCTCCTAGATCCTGCCAGGAATCGTCCACCCATTGGCGGTAATTCCAGGACTCCGATTGGCAGAAGCAAGGATCAGGTGGTTTGCATCCGACGCCGTTTATCGCACATACTGCAACTCCCAATTCCCCAAAATCCTCAGTGACAACATCGAGATCCGTAGCCAAGAGGGCATCTATTCCGGAGATTTGCTCAGTGATATGGATCCCTCGCACGATATCGTCTCCCTCTTGAAACTGGACCACGATATCCACGTTGGAAGGTATGAAGGCTTCAGTACCTTCAGGAGCGTCTGGGACCTCGTCCGATAAGAACCTTGCCTGTGCGTTAACGCCAACCAAGAGGATCACTATCCAAGCCAGACCGATGAAGAACGTGAGTATGATGTAACGGGATCGCATGATTTATTTTCCTTGTTTTTCTCAGCAATATTGTTTTTCGGCCTCGAATAGCGTTATTGCTTTGGAGACGGCTTGGCAAAAAGCTCCCGCCCTTTTGGGGCGGGAGCTTTTGAGAGATTATTAGCTAATCTGCCCGGTCTCCCTTGCCTCGAGGGACCATACGAGCGAGTCAAGGGCGGGTGTTCGGGCTCCACGAAAGATTCGTGCTACCGTTGCGGGACAGCGCCGGACTTCCTGGAATATGTGTCAGGTAACCGGTCTTTCCCCATTATGCGCCGCGCTTCATGGCGTCTGGCGCACCCTTGTCAGGGTATGTGTTTACGATTAATAATTTACCATGTTGATGTGGGTTTGTCAATCTGGGTGAAACCTGACTCCACGAAAGCGGACTTCGTTATGATCGCAGCCGCGACTTGAGTCACCTGAAGTTGCTATTTAATTCATAAATCTGTCTGATAAGCGATCAGGACGACACCCAGATCATTTTCTAATTGTTGCAATTGTTTTACCTGCTCCTGGTCCAGGTCTGCTACGGGGTAGGCGGGTTCAATAGCGACAATTAAAGTTCCTGTCGCTTCCTCCATTTGACGAAGTTTCTTCAGGCTGGATTCATCCAGTTTGGCGATTTTCAGGCGTGGGGTGGTCATGGCATTTCCTCCGATTTCCAGCAATTTGGGTATTATTTATGACACCGTCAACATTGGATGGGTTTTCCTTCTTTTGCGGATTTCAATAACGAAATGATCGTGTTCACATTACCCCGGCTGTCGTCAAGACTGATAAGATTAGGTTTACTCTCCAGGATAGCATCTGCCATGTCTTCAACTTCGCCGAGATACAGTGGATAATCTGGGATTGGGATCTCTTCCGTCTGACCCATTAGCTGCAGGATTACCGTGTCCCCGTGATCTGGTTTAAATGGATTCGGTACGAAGATAACCCCCTTCGTCCCAATTATCTCTATGTGCATTCGTAATGGCGCGCGAAAGCTGGAATCAAATTGCACAAGGACATCATTTTTGAATCGCATCTGGCCGCTAAATGTCATGTCAACGCCCAGGTCATTGCTGACCTGCCATCCAAATACCTGGAGCGGCTCCTCCCCGACGATGTAACGTGCGAAGCTGATGGGATAACAGCCAATATCCCAGATGCTGCCGCCACCCATTACTGGATCGAGACGGATATCGTCTTTTCGACCAAGATAGAAGGAAAATGAACCGAGGATGAGCTGTAAATCGCCAATTTTGCCATCTTCCACAAGCTTTTTTACGAGCCTTGATTGCGGGTGATGCCGGTACATAAATGCCTCAGCGATCACGACATTGGCGTCATTTGAGGCGGATTTGATAGCATCGATCTCTTCAATCGAGAGGGCTATCGGCTTTTCACACAGCACATGTTTACCGGCTTTAGCTGCCTTAATGGTCCATTCCGCGTGCAAACTGTTGGGCAGGGAATTATAAATTACGTCGATATCCATATCCGCCAGCATTTCTTCGTAGCAGCCGAAAGCCTTTGGGATATCCCACTC
>JAUXFR010000242.1 GCA_030622805.1 Anaerolineae bacterium
TAGAGATGTAAGTTTAGGGAGTAAGTGATTGATGATTATGTAGAGGTTGATCCAAATGAGTGTGAAAGAAGTAATGGAGTAAGGCTATGAGAATAAACCAGTGCGTTGGCTGTGAGGATTTTCCCTGCCAGGATGTTAAGCATGAGAGCTACATCATACCGACGATTGAGCTAGATCCGGATAAGGTATCGATGGTTATGATCTCGGAAGCGGCGCCGGAGAATCCGGCTAATTATTATTACGCCGGAGGTGAGCCGCTATTTGAGCAAACTACGCTGCTGGCACTTCAGGATGCGGGGGTGCAGGCAACATCGATTGATGATATTCTCAGCATGGGGGTGTATCTGACGAGTGCTGTGAAGTGCGGCAAGACCGGATATGGTATCAAAGCTGCCACAATAAAGCAGTGTTCATTAATCCTAGCCGAGGAGTTAAACCAGTTCTCGAATGTAAAAGTTTACATGCTGATGGGTGATGTGGCGATCAAGGCGGTCAATTACATAGCCAAACGACATGGAAAAGAAAGGGTGATTCCTGCGGGTTCTACATATAAAATCCGTGGTAAGGAGTATGTATTTGGCGACATACGAGTATTCCCCTCCTATCTCCAGGCAGGACCGGCGTTTTTTATCGAGAAAAGTAAGCGGCGGATGATCGCTGATGATTTGAGGCAGGCGATGGGAATAATATCATTGGAATAAATTATAATAACAACAGGGATAAATAATCATGTATATCGTACGATTGATCCACTGGAAACCAGAAGAAGCCGAAACGCAAATTGAGGCACTGACATCGGCAGGATACCAGGTTGCCAGCGAACCGATGTCCCCCGCAGTTTTGCGTGGAATACGTGAGAACCCGCCTGATGCGCTGCTTATCGATCTGAACCGTATACCATCGCAGGGGCGTGATATGGCTCTAAATTTGCGGAAGACCAAAGCCACCCGTAATGTGCCGATAATCTTTATCGATGGTGATCCAGGGAAGGTGGCTAAGATAAAGGGTCTGCTGCCGGATGCGATATATACGACCTGGGATGAACTGCCTGGTACCCTGCCCGAGGCGATCGAAAACCCACCTGTGGACCCCGTTATACCAGAATCCATCATGGCGGCGTATGTGGGGACACCTTTGCCAAAGAAGCTGGGAATCAGGAAAGGATCAACTGTAGCGTTGATAGATGCTCCACAGGGGTTTGAAGATATACTGGATGACCTTCCTGATGGAATAACTTTCGTAAGAGAGTTAAATAAAGATTGTGATGTCACGCTTTGGTTCAACACTTCAAAGGAGAGATTGCAGGAGCAAGTCGGTCTGGTTGGAGAGATCGCTGGGGATGGGAAATTGTGGATCATCTGGCCGAAGAAGGGCTCGGATATTGAAAGTGATCTGACACAAGTTGTTGTCCGTAAATTGGGTCTTGAATCGGGTCTCGTTGATTATAAGATCGCTGCGATCGATAAGACTTGGTCTGGTTTGTGCTTTACAAAGCGCAAGAAGAAATAGAACGCAGAAAAACATATTCTCAGGTTGGAAATCGATATCGGAGGTGCGGCATGCAAATCATCAAAGCGGTTGTTACCCCGGTTGAATTGGCTCTGCGGAAACCTGTCCGCATGGTTGGGGTGATGAATATTACATCGATCACGGCCATTTTTGTGCGCCTGGACACTCGTGAAGGTCAGTCAGCCTGGGGATGCACGGTCGCTCACGAACAATTGACGGGTGAAGACCCTCAGGATGTGCTGCGAGCCTGCCAGCAGTGCGCTGATATGGCTGTAGATCTGCATCCCACCGACATTGAATACTCCCTGAACCAGCTTGCCCCAATTGTCGAACACTATCCCGCTGCCCGTTGTGCGTTTGATCTGGCATTTCACGACCTGCTTGGTCTGGCAGCCGGCATGCCGCTTTACCGCCTTCTGGGTGGGTACCGCAACAAGATGCAGACTTCGGCTACAATCCCGATCTTAACTGTCGCTGAAAGTGTGGAATTAGCGAATGAACGTGTGAAAGCAGGTTTCCGAATGCTCAAAATAAAAGGCGGCATGGATCCAGATCAGGACGTGCAGCGCGTGAAAAGCATCCGCAGGTCGCTGCCAGACCTAATTCTGCGTCTGGATGCAGATGGGGCATATTCCATCCGACAGGCGTTAGATGTCGCACGAGCATTGTCGAAGGATATTGAAATGCTGGAACAGCCGACTGCCTGGGATGATATTGAGAGCCTGCGGCAGGTGACCATGCAGAGTCGGGTTCCCATCCTGGCAGATCAGAGTGCGACAGAACCAGCGTCTGCTCTGGCGGTCGCTGCTGGACGGGCAGCGGATGGCTTAAGCGTTAAAATGGCAAGCTGTGGGGGGCTGCGCTGTGCGCAGCAGATCGATGCTATTGCCCGTGCGGCTAGGATAGCCACGATGGTGAGCTGCCTGATCGAACCTGCGCTGCTGATTGCCGCCGGGTTGAGCTTTGCCCTGAGCAGCCCCAATGTGCAGTATGGGGACCTGGATGGGCATCTGGATTTACTGAGCGATCCCACAATAGCGGGTTTTCGTCTGGAAGAGGGCTGGTTGGTAGCGACGGATACGCCCGGGTTAGGGTGCACTGTTGATTTATAAAAGAATATGCAAGTATGATGAACTGGAAGACTCTTAAACCGCGATTACCAGGGATTGTCGCCACGGGGGTTGGTATCCTGATCACCTGTGTCTGGACATATTGGGGTGTGGCTGAAATGCTGTATGAGGGTTGGGGGATGCCGTTCCCTGATATATTGCGCTACTTGATTCTGGCAGTGGGGTGTTTGATCCTGACCATACTGGGGATAACCTGGCCAAGAATGGGTGGGGTTTTGATAATCGTAATTGGTGGGCTATTCACGATATTTTGGATCAACCTGGCGATCAACCGTGGTTGGATGAGCTGGAGCTGGGTTGTGAGCACTTTCCCGATCAGCGGTTTCCTGGTGATAATCGGCGTGCTGTTCCTGATTGATGGGCGCATGCGCAGGAAGCGCAAACTGGAGGGAGATGAACCTTCTCCTGAATGGTGGCGCCGGAACCTTGCTCAAATAATCGCAGTCGTCGCTCCATTGCTCATTGCTGCTGGTGTGGTCATTTTCTATTTACCGCTGCTGACTTCTCGCGTGGATGATGGCAGTCGAGATACGGTGCTGATTGAGGGGGAGGGAGTGCAGTTGTTGTGGGCACCGCAGAGACCTGGCTGGAACTGGAAACAATCCTGGGGAGGCTA
>JAUXFR010000274.1 GCA_030622805.1 Anaerolineae bacterium
ATCGGCGTCCTTACAAAGCCAGGAGTCGTTCGGCTGAAAGTCGTGATCGGTGAGGAAATGGTTGGCTTTATCGCCGGGGATGTTCGTCCAGCCGAGAAGTTAGCCTGGATTGCTACCTTTTGTGTCTTAAACGCATACCGCAGACGGGGAATCGGCAGTATGCTGCTGCAAGCCTGTGAAGATCGTCTGGACGTGCCGCGCGTGCGGCTGAGTGTCAGGGCATCGAATCTGCCGGCAATCCAGTTGTACCGGGGTTTCGGCTACCAGAATGTCGGTCTCTGGGCGAAGTATTACCAGGATGAGGAGGATGCAGTCGTGATGGAAAAGGAATTAACACATAAACACGGGTAAATTCAACATTTTACTGGATTGGACCATGTAGATGAAAAGATTGCCGGAACCTGTTCTGATTGATAAGCCATATCAACTCTCAAAACTTGTCGCAACACTCCGCCATGAGCGTATTATCGCTGTGGATACCGAATCCAACAGCCTCTTCGCTTATCAAGAACAGGTTTGCCTGATCCAATTTTCCACAACTGAGGATGATTATCTGGTCGATCCCTTAGCTCTGGACGATCTCTCATCATTAGAGCCGATCTTCAGCTCCACGGAAATTGAGAAGGTTTTCCATGCAGCGGAATATGATCTGATCTGCTTGAGTCGTGATTATGGTTTTACTTTCACAAATCTGTTCGATACGATGGTTGCAGCTCGGATACTGGGGCGAGAAGCAGTCGGGTTGGGATCTATGCTGGAGGATGAATTCGGTGTACGCACCGACAAACGCTTCCAACGGGCGGACTGGGGGCGACGACCACTCCCCACCGAAATGAAGAATTATGCACGCATGGATACACGATATCTGATCCCTTTACGTGATCATTTAATGGCGAGTTTACATCAAACTCATTTATGGGCGCTGGCAAAGGAAGATTTTAATCTTCTCTGCCAGGTGAACGGGTATCCTGTGAATGGTGAGAAGAAGAAATTAGAGGAACCCTGGGGTATCCGTGGGGCGGTCGATCTGACGCCACAGGGAGCTGCGGTGCTGCTTGAGCTGTGCCGCTACAGAGACAAGGTCGCCCGCAGAATTAATCGCCCTTTGTTTAAGGTTATCAACAATCAAACGCTGCTGGTAATCGCCTCTGATTTGCCCAGAAACCTGCACGAGTTGGGTGCTGTCCAGGGGATGTCGCCAAAACAGGTTCGCAGACACGGCGATAATATCCTCAGGGCAGTAAAACGCGGTCTCAGGCTGGATCCGATTTATCCTCCAAAATACCCCAAACACAGTGTCGAATATCTCCAGCGCATGGACCGCCTCCGGCAGTGGCGAAAATATGCTGCCCAGGACATGGGTGTGAAATCCGACGTTGTTATGCCGCGCGGTCTGCTGGAGGCTCTTGCACGTCAGGACCCGACGGATGAACAGGAGCTGGCAAGCATCCTCAGCGCTGTACCCTGGCGATTGGATAAATTTGGCAGCCAGATCCTTGAAGAATTATTCAGCGATTGATTATGAAAATAACTTTCCATGGAGCAGCGCAGACTGTCACTGGTTCACAGCATTTATTGGAAATAAACGGCTGCCGGCTGTTGTTGGAATGTGGTCTATATCAGGGTCGCCGAAAGGATGCATATCAACGCAACCATCGATTCCCATACGATCCAAATACTGTTGACGCGCTAATTCTCTCCCACGCGCATATCGACCATTCGGGCAATTTACCCAACCTGGTCAAGCAGGGGTATCAAAAGCCGATCTATGCAACCCACGCAACAGCTCACCTGTCCAACTTGATGCTGCTGGATTCCGGTTATATTCACGAATCGGACGCAAAATACATCAACCGCAAACGAAAGAAGCGCGGCGAATCTCCCATAGAGCCCCTGTATACACAAGAAGACGCCGCCAATGTGGCGCAGTATTTTATTTGCCAGGATTATAACGAGCTGTTTGAGCCGGTGCCCGGCGTGGTGGCGCGTTTTGTCGATGCAGGGCACATATTAGGATCGGCGGCGGTGGTCCTGGATATTGAGGAGAATGGCAGCAGATTCCGGCTGTGGTTCTCCGGTGATATTGGCAGGCGGGACCTGCCATTGATCCGTGATCCGGTGCTCCCCTGGAACGCAGATTACATGATCATGGAATGCACCTATGGCGACAAACCGCACCGAGATCCACAGCATGCGTATGATGAACTCCGTGAAGTTGTATCCCGCACGGTCAGCAGGAGCGGAAAGGTCATCATCCCCTCTTTCGCTGTCGGTCGTACGCAGGAGCTGGTGTACTGCCTGCACAGGATGATTGACGATGGGGATGTCCCGCGCATCCCGGTCTACGTCGACAGTCCCCTGGCAGTCAACGCCACCGATATCTTTCGCGCCCATCCGGAATGCTTCGATCATGAAACGCTGGAATTTATGAACAACGACCAACATCAATCGGCGCTCGGCTTTGATATGCTGACGTACACTCGTTCGGTGGAGGAATCCAAAGCCCTGAATGAGCGCAAAGATCCTATGGTGATCATCTCCGCCTCGGGTATGGCAGAAACAGGACGCATTCTTCACCACTTGAAGAACAATATTGAAGACGCGCGCAATACC